>NZ_JACGAU010000019.1:0-37317 GCF_020137595.1 Campylobacter sp. RM12640 | reverse complement strand
ATTGCAAGTGTTTTTTACTCTGCTAAATCAAGTATTTGTTTTATAGCTCACTTGATTAAGAATTTTAAATTATTTAGCTAAATTTAAAGAAAACAATAAAAACATAAAGCTATTAATTACCCTTATCGTAATAGCAATATATTTAATTATTAGGTAATTTTATTTTTAATCAAATAGATTAAAAGTATAAATATTAGCTTTTAAAATAAAGCTCATATTCTTTAAAACAATTTATTTTTATAAGATTGTGCTATGTATTGATTAAACATCTCATCATTTTTTTCACTCTCAAGCTTTTCTTCAATACTAGGCTCTACACTATTAAATCCATCAATACAATTTTTATAAGTAAAATCCATAATATCTTTCATTTCATTTGTTTCATAATATTTAATTAATTTTTCTTTAAACTCACTAATAAGCTCAACAGGTATATTTACTAAACCTGCTCCATTTTCAATCAAAATTCTATTAGCACATAAAATAGCTGTTCTTTTATTACCATCAATAAAAATTTGTCTTCTCATTAGATATAACATTAATGTTATTGCTCTTTGTGTGGCATTTGTGATTTTTTGTATTTCGTTTAATTCTTCTATAATTTCTTCCTTATGTGGCATTTTAGGTTTGTAAGTTGTTCCGCCAATAGCCACATCAAATTGCCTTATGTAGCCTGATTGATAGATTAAATTTGCACCTATAGTCTTATTTATTTTACAAATATAAGCAAAATCAACTTCAGGATAATTTATAGTATCAAAAAGAACATACCAAGCGTATTTAAGATTATTAATAGCTACAATATCATCTACCTTTAGATTGCCCACGCTTGCACCATTATAAATAGCTTCTACTTGTGGAAAAGTTACATTAATTCCCTCAAGTCTAGCACTTTTATAGATATTATCTACGATATTTCTTTTTGCTAAACATATGTTGTATTCTAAGCTCATATGAAATTTATTTTTCATATTTATTAATCCCTTTTTTAATTTATATAATTTTATTTTAATACATTCATCTTTTTATTTTTATAACCTAGAAATTTATTATATTCAAGACAATAATATTTAATACAAATAGTTAAAGTAAGATAAAATATTTTTTTATTTGCAGTAATTAGTATTATATTTTGTTTTTAGTTTAAGCTTTTAAAATTAATATTTTTATTAATAATATTTTAAATATTTTTTATATGGACAGAATTTTGACAACTCATATGCTATAATGCGAAAAATTACAAGAAAGGAGAATAAATGAAAGCTATATTTTCTCTTATGGGGGGGGGGGATTTTACAAAAACTAAAATCACTTAACTTCATTAATTTTATTCAAAACTTCTCATTTACATTCAAAGGAACTTAGCAATGTTAGATAATTTTCCATGCACTGCATGTGGCTTATGCTGCAAAAGTATTAACGGAGTAAAAGAACTAGAAGAATTTAATTTAAATGGTGTTTGTATACACCTAGCAGATGATAATACATGCAGGATTTATGAAAATCGTCCTATGGTTTGTAGGGTTGATGAATATTACGAAAGGTTTCTTAAAAAGTATATGAGTAAGGCTAAATATTACAACGAGAATATAAAAGTCTGCAATGCTTTACAAGATAAATTTAAAGTAGATAAAAAATATAAAATTAATTTAATTAAGGAGATTTAAAATGGCAGTTCCATTTATTTTAGGAGGTATTGCACTTGCAACAGGAGCTTTCGGAGCAAAAAAAGGTTATGATGGTTATAGAAATAAAAGTGAAGCCAATAAACTTAATAAAGATGCAGAATTTATTTATAATCATGCAAGTGAAAGGTTAAATAATTCTAGAAAAAAAGCAAATAATTCATTAGAAATTTTAGGTCAGGCAAAAATTCATATCCATGAAAATTCTTTTAGTGAGTTTATAGATATTTTTACAAAGATAAAAAACATTGAAAGTAATGATTTTTCAAAAGACGATTTAAAATTTGATATTGAAGATTTTGTTGCTTTTACAAAAGAAAGTATTATAAATTTTAAAGAATTAGCAGGTGGTGGAATAGCTTCACTTGGTGCTGGTGCATTAGCTGGCGTTGGAGCTTATGGAAGCGTTGGGCTTCTTGCAAGTGCTTCAACAGGAACAGCAATAGCAAGTCTTAGTGGTGCAGCAGCAACTAATGCAACTCTAGCTTGGCTTGGTGGTGGAAGTTTAGCTGCAGGTGGATTTGGTATGGCAGGTGGTATGGTTGTTCTTGGTGGAATAGTTGCCGCACCTGTGCTTGCAGTAGGTGGTGCGTTATTTGCAAAAGCTAGTGAGAAAGCTCTTGAAGATGCTAAAAGTAATATTAAACAAGCTGAAATTGCTGAAGAACAGATGGAAACAGCAAGAATATCAACAGATGCTATCTCAAGTATTATAGAACAGTCTTTGGTGATAATAAATCAATTGGATGAAAAATTAGTTAAAGAATTACAAACTTTAAAATTAATTGTAATAAGAGAAAGTGATTATACAAAATATTCAGATGGAGAAAAAGAGTATTTAAAATTTATTGTAAATATGGTAAAAGCAATTAGTGGAATTTGTAAAGTTAATGTTTTAACAGTAGATGGAAAGGTAAATAAAGAATTTAGAAGAGCAGTTGAAGATGCTCAAGATTTAGGTGAAGAAATACTAAGTAAGTAATTAAAAGGTGGCTTTATGCCACCTTTTTTAAAGGAGTTAAAATGACGCAAAATTTATTTTTTGATGAGTTAATAGAAGAGTTAGGCACTCAAAGTCTTGCTAGATTTGGACTAAATATTTTTAATGTTGATTCTTATGGTGCTTATATGGAAAGTTCAAAGCTTACTACAAGTATGCAAAAAGCAGTAAAACAACATGGAAGCAATCCAAATGGTTTTGGACAGATGTTTGAAGCTTATGAAGTAGGTAAGCAAAATATTAAAAATGCTTATAATAAAAATGATACTAGAGCTTATACAACAGATGAGCTTAAAGAGATAAAACAAGTATATGAAAATAAAGATTTTAATACAAATAATGATTTAAAAAAATCAATGGTTACTTCTAATTTTAGCGATGAAGAAATCAAAAGAATAGCAACTAATCCAAAACTTGATGAATACGCTAAGACAAATCATACTTTAGTAGATGTAGTAGTAGTTGATAAAAATGGCAATGTAGTTAAAGAAGAGCAATTAAAGGCTGTTAGTGATAGTATTTTTTCTAAAACTTATGATAAGTATTTTGAAGCTGGAGTTAAAGTTAGGGTAGATAGCGATACTTATGAAAGAGCAGAGAATGAAATTAAGCAAATAAGACAAAATCTAGATAATGCACCAGACGATAAAAAAGCAATAATTCAAAAGCTACTAGATGAAAAAGAAACGAAATTTAAACAACTTGAAAAGGGTAGCGATAGAACCAAATCAGGCTACACAAAAGGCGAAAATCAAGAAAACGGACAAAAAACCAACACTGATGGAAAAATCGCTTTAAAAAATGTATATATAGAACAAGCAAAACAAGCAGGTATAAATATAGCTCAAACAGGTTTAAGCGATGCAGGGGTAGTTGTTTTAAGCACTTTTGCAAGTGGAGTTGTATGGGAATTAAGAGATGAGTATTTACACAATAACCACGAAGATTTTTTAATAAGACTACAAAGGCTTTTAAAACAAGTTTTTGTAAAAGGAAGTGAGAGTTTTGGTAGGGGTGCTAGTTTTGGATTAATTGATACTATTGTAGGACTTGCTGCTCAGTGTTTAAAAAATATTGGTGGTAATCTAAGGGCTATGTGGACAAGCCTTAGAAATAGTGCTAAATCAATCTTTAATGCTATTTGGCAATTTATAAAAGGTGAGATTAAAAGCTTCTCACAACTTATTAGAACAATTTTAAAGAGCTTGTTTTCGGCTATCATGGTTGCATTTGGTTTTGCACTTGAAAGGGAACTTAGCGTTTATGTAGGTAATGTTTTAGCTACTGGGATTTCTATTTTGGTTTGTTCGGTTGGAGTTGTCGTATTTTCTCAAAGTTTGGATTTAGCTATTAATGGCTTTTTAGCAATTTGCGCAAGTGCAAAAATGGCTAAAGCAAGAAGAGAAGAAATAGAAGCTTTATATCAAGAAATAATGCCAAAAATGATAGAAAATAGACTTCATTTAGAAAGCTTTACAAATGAATATATAAGCAATCTAAAAGATATTAGCGAGCTAAGTTTTGCTGATATTAGCAGTGCTATGGCTAATAATGATTACGCAAAAGCTGATGAAGCTTTAATAAAACTTGCAGGTGCTTATGGGGTAAATGATTTGTTTGTAAGCCAAAAAGAATTTGATGATTTTATGCTAAGTGATAAATCATTAAAACTTTAATTTTAAGAATTTGAAATATGACTTTCAAATTCTTAAAAAGGAGAGATTATGCCAATACCGCCAAAGCCTAGTAAATATACTTGCAAAAGTTGTGGATATAGCGTAGTTAGGATTTATAGTAGTGATTGTTTTGTAGAAAATGATTTAGCACCAATTAAGTGTCCTAAATGCAAAGCAAGTTTTAATTGGAAGCATTCAAAGGCAAATAAATTTGAAATATTACTAGCAAAACTAAAAGGAATAAATTAGAAATTTATTTTATTAATATAAAGGAAAAAAATGAAAAAACATAAACCAACAACAAAAAAAGAATTAAAAGAATTAGTAAGAGATGAGAGCGTATATCTAGGTGATATTGATACGAGCTTGATTACTGATATGAGTGGATTATTTGAAAATAGCACTAGAAAAGACTTTAGCGGGATAAACGAATGGGATACTAGCAATGTAACTAATATGTATAAGATGTTTGCTAATTGCTTAAAATTTAATCATGCTTTAAACTTTGATACTTCAAAAGTAACTAATATGAATAATATGTTTGAAGGTTGTATAAACTTTAATCAATCTTTAAACCTCAATACTTCAAGAGTTACTAATATGAGTTACATGTTTTATGGTTGTAAAAAATTTAATCAAACTTTAAACTTTAATACTTCAAAAGTTGAAAGTATGAGTTTTATGTTTATGTATTGTAAAAAATTTAATCAGCCTTTAAATTTTGATACAAGAAATGTAATTGATATTAGTGGTATGTTTATTGGTTGTGAGAATTTCAATCAAACTTTAAACTTTGATACTTCAAGAGTAGCTCATATGAGTTTTATGTTTTTTGGTTGTATAAACTTCAATCAAGCTATAAACTTTGATACTTCAAGAGTAACTAATATGGATTATATGTTTTGTGGTTGCGAAAGTTTTAATCAAATTATAAATTTTGACATTTCAAAAATATATACAATAAATGCAATGTTTAGTGGTTGCAAACAATTTGATTTTAAAAATTGTATTAAGAATAAAGATTTAATATTAAAAGCTTGTTATGATTTAGATGGGATATTAGAATTAATACAAGATAGTAATTGGATAAAAAAAGTAGATGATAAGTATCAACCAATAAATGAATATGAATTAAAAGCCTTAGTTTATAAGGATGGGGTTAGTTTAGATAGTGTTGATACGAGTTTGATTACCGATATGAGTAGATTATTTGAAAATAGCACTAGAAAAGACTTTAGCGGGATAAATACTTGGGATACTAGCAATGTAACTGATATGAGCCATATGTTTGATAAATGCATTAACTTCAATCAGCCTTTGAATTTTGATACTAGCAATGTAACTGATATGAGCCATATGTTTGAAGGTTGTATAAATTTCAATCAGCCTTTAAGTTTTGATACTAAAAATGTCAGATTTGTGTATTGTATGTTTGAGGGTTGCGAAAAATTAAATCAAGTGTTTGATTTTGATATAAGATATGTAAATGATACAGATAGTATATTTAAAGGTTGTTATGAAATGAATTCAAGTTCTTTTAAAGATTTTGACTTGGATGACTTGTATGAATATTTTTATGACTGTGAACCTGCTATGAAGCTTCTTTTGGAAAATGACTATTTTGAAAAGATTAATGGCAAATATAGACCTGAAGATAAGGAAGAATTACACAAATTAGTTTATTCTAATGTAATTAGTCTTAGTGATATTGATACGAGTTTGATTACTGATATGAGTATGCTTTTTAATAATAGTTTAAGAAAAGACTTTAGTGGTATTAATACTTGGGATACAAGCAATGTAACTAATATGTCCCAGATGTTTTCTGCTTGTAAGTATTTTAATCAATCTTTAAACTTTAACACTTCAAAAGTAACAAATATGAAGAATATGTTTTATGGTTGTGAAAATCTCAATCAGTCTTTAGAGCTTGATACTTCAAAAGTAATTAATATGGAAGGTATGCTTTATGGTTGTAAAAGTTTTAATCAAACTCTTAATTTTGATACTTCAAAAGTTGAAAATATGAGTGGTATGTTTGCAGGTTGTAAGAGTTTGGAGCAATTACCTGAGTTTTATAAGAAATTTTGCGAAGAAAACGAATAAGTCTAAGAATTTCAAATGGGAGTTTCAAATGAAATTCCTTTTTTTAAATTCCAAAAAAATTCGCTGCATTTTAAAGAATAATTGTAAAGTTATAAATCAAAATTTATATTTTAAATTTATTAAAATCTTTTTATATAGACATAATTAGGACTTTACTTTTGCTAAGATATACGAAATTAAAAAGGAGTTTATATGTGGATTTTAGGACTTTTATTTATCTTGGCTTTACTTTTATTTTTTGGCTTAGGTGTTTTTAGACTTTTACTTGTAGTTTTTATATTCTTAATTTTTTTAGCAATTATTGCAAAGGTTGTAGAGTTGTTATTTAAGGATTAAATTCTTAGCAATTAATTTATATTAAAAGAGCTAAAATATTTTGATTTAAATCGCCAAAAATTAGCGATTTAAATTCTTAAAAATTATGCTCAATCTCCATCAAATCACATCTATCATTATCACAAGTATCAGCGTGATTAGGATTTAGTATATGTCCATTTCCTCGTCTAAAATCACCACCACCAGTGCAATCAAATTGATTTAAATATTCTTCAAATATATTATCTCTATTACCAGCTAAACCAATTAAGCTAATGGCTTGTATGTTGTATCTATTATTAGCAGATAGGTTTCTTAATAAAGTACGCTCATCGTGTGTAGGTGCTATAAAGCTTGTAAAATCTTCTTCGCTTATATTTTGAGCATTTGTTGGGATTACTACTGCTCCGTTGTTTGTAATGATGATAGGAACTGCGTGTGCTCTGCCGTTATCTAAACTCATTAATGCAATATATAAAGAACCAGCAGGAGAATTTAAAATACCCCTTAATTGAGCTCTTAAATTATCTTGAGTTGTGATAGTGCTAAGGCTCCATTCTTGTCTTGGCAAAATACTGCTAGTTAAAGCCCAAATCGCCCTAATACCCCTTGAATATAGTCCTTCACCTAAAGCCAATTGTTGTCCCCATAACTCAAGTGTTTCACCCATTAAATTATACATAGCAGGGTTTCTTCTAGCAAATGTAGTAAATGGAGATACATTGTCCATATAATCAAATAAATATCCAGTAGAACTATAATTTAATATAGGACTATGTGGATATACTTGAGTTAGTAAAGAAACTATTTCATAAGTATGTAGCATACAAATTCCACAAATCCCACTAGCATCAGTGCTGCTATCAGTAGTCCTTGCAATGCTTAATAATCGTGCTTTCCAATTTGCTTGTAAAGGGTTAAAATTAGCTAAGCTATTTGATATAACTTCTCGTTTTGTTCTTCTTTCTGCACCACAATGGCTAGAGAAAAGCCCTAAATTTCTTGCGTTAAAATTCCTTAATTCATAAACGCTAAAGTCAAATGATAATTTACCATCTAATAAAACGCTAGGAGATAAATGGGTTTTATAATAATTTATATCACTTATAAATAATTTTCCTAATTCACTGCCCCTTGAAACATCTAAAATATTTTTATTAATATCTAATATATAAGAATTTTCAAATAAATTTAAATTCCAATAAAATCTATTTTCAAATCCGTAAAAATTACATTTAGAAAACTTTAAAAAACTAGCGTCTTGATTGCTAAGATTAGTTTCAAGGCACTCAAAAGTCCCACTGCTAGGGTTAAAAAGAGCTATTTTACCACTTGTAATATCGTAATAAAAATTAAATGGTGTTTTTGAAGCTCCATTTTTTGTAATATAAAATAGTTCTAATTTATTATTTGATTTTGAACGAAAATATATAGAAGTTTTAAGAGCGTAATTAATAGGCGGTGGAACTGCTTGTAGCCACTGCTTCATTTCGTCATTATCTATGGTTATTTTATTGGCGTTTTTGTTTTTTGTAGCTAGTAAATTATACTCGCTTTCTTTTACTTCTACATCAATGTAAGCTGGTAAGCTAAAGGTATCTTTTATGCTAAACCATTGAGATTTATCGTTTAAAACACAAGGCTTTAATTCAAAGAAATCTTGTTTGGTTTGTCCACTTTTAAACCTATCGCTAAGACTTGCACATAGCCAATTGTCTTTATATTTAAAAGCAAGTCTTTTGTATAAATCATATCTCGTATCTACTGCTTGTTTACAATCTAGCATACCGATTATGACCCTATCATGCACTTGTCTTGGAGCTAGACAAAAAGTTTTATTATCGTGAGCTTTTATGATTAAATGCTTATCTTGTATTGTGTTGGCTGGAGTTTGCGGGACGCTATTTGCAAATATTGTAGAAAGGTAAAATAATATTAATATAAGTTTTTTCATAATTTCCCCCTTAAGATTTGTGATTATATTAATTTATAATAATATTTATTCTAAATTTCAAATATTTTTTAATAGTTGTGAAAATTAAGGAGCAAAAATGAGTGATAATAATGCTAAAAAAAGATATTTTGCTATCAAAAATAGCATAGAATTTAAAAAACAAGAAGAATTAAATTCTAACTATGAAGATATTTTAAAGGCTTATGAAAAAGAGCTTGACGAAGCGATTTTGAAAGTTGTTAATAAGTATAAATTTAGTGAAATTTTAAGCAGTAAAATGCCAAATTACCACAAAATAACAAAATCTATAATCTACAAAGCAGAAAGCGAAAATGAAAAAAAGGGCAGATTATATGAATTAAAAATTAAAAAATATTACGAAGAGCAAGGCTACAAGGTCTTTCCACACGGCTTTATAAATGGTAAAAACGATGGCGGGATAGATTTGGTTTGTTATAAAGAAAATGAGTGTGTATTAATTCAGTGCAAAAATCACAAAAGCCAAATAGGTCAAGATTTGTTAAGGAAATTTTTAGGTGATTGTGCTGTTTTTGTTAATGAGAATGAAAAAATGCTTAAAAATAAAACTATTAAAAAAGTTTTTATAAGTTCAAGTGAGCCAAGAGCAAGTGCTGAATATTATTTAAATAATTATAAGGATTTAATAGAGTATTTAAATATTGAAGAATAGTATGAAAATTACAAAATAGTTTTAGGTGTTATTTTGTGAATTGTAATTTTAGTAAAATCAATAAAATTAGCTATTTTATATATGGTTGTTTTGGTATTTATCAAGGAAATTTATACACCACTAATAAAAATCGGCGAATATATAAATTAAAAAAATTGTGCTTAGCAATAAATAATGTAAATATATTGTTTGATACGAATAATATGTTTTAGAGTATAAATAAAATCCAAGTAAGCTAAATTTACTAGATTATAAATATTTATTTTCAAATGAAATTCTTTTAAAATACACGAAATATTTTTTTGTATTTTAGTGTTTTAAATTGGCTAAGTTTAATAAAAATTATATTCTAACTATAATATTATTTACATTAGGTTTTATCAAATAAAAGATAGGATAATATGTAAAATATTTCAAAATAAGGATAAAAATGAAAAAAATTACAAAAATTACAAAAAGAGAAATTTTTAAACTTTTTAAAGATGGTTATCGTGATTATGGGATATATCATTATGATTTTGAAGAAGATGAAATTGATTTTTTATTACAAAATTTTGATTTAGAAAATATGCCAAGTAAGGTTAATTACCCAAATCTTAAAGAAGAATTTATTAAAAATTATATTACAAACAATAATTATGAAAGATTTTTTTATTTAAAAGATGACACTTTAGGCTTATGCAACGATAGTGAATATCTTGGTTTTCTGTGTAAGTTTTTTCATCCTGAGATAAGAAAAGAAGAAAGTGATTGGAAAATAATTTTAGAAAAAATTAATGACTTGCTTAAAAAAGATGGATATGAATTTTATATAAGCGAAGTAATGTCCGGTAGAAATGTTTACGATTGGAAAATATATATAGAAAATGATCAAATTTTCAAACCTTATTCGTTTAGATATAAAAAAATTGAAGAAACATTAGGTAAAAAATTTAGAGAACAAGTTTTTCAAATATTGAATAGTTATAATAGCAATTTTTACAAACAAGATGAGTTTGGTTATAACTCTTATTACGATTATATTTCGTTGTTAGAAGAAGAAATTTTATTATTTCATAAATTAGAATATTACTCTAATGGTATTATAAAAATAGCAAAAAATTTAGAAGATTTTATTTTAAATTGCGAAAAGCTTAAGTTGTTTGATGTTATTGAAATTTTTCATAATCTGAAAAAGAACGACAGCTTTACAGAACACATTAATATGCAGTTTAAGAGATTTGATATACCTTATAAATTTGAAAATAATTTAATAGTGGCAAATATTGAACCGCCTTTAAAGCTAAGTGAAATTGAAATAAAAGAAAATGGCTTAAAGGTTTTAGTTGATAAATCAAATGAATTATATGAAAAAGGTGAAATTTGGTTGGCAACTCAGCAAATTTGGGCTGTTTTTGAAAGATTAAAAACATATTATGCAGATTATGATGATAAACGCTCGGAAAAAAGTAAAAGTGCAAATAAGTTGATAAATCAAATAAGCTTTAACGAAGAAGAATTTATAACAATATTTACAGATGAATTTGAAATATTGTCAAAAATAGGAAATAATTTTCAAATAAGACATCATGAAAAAATGATAACTCCGATTAAAAACAAATTACATTGCGAGTATTTTTATAAAAGGTGCTTTTCATTGGTATCAATAGCTTTGAAATATTTAGATAATAGTCATGGTATTTAATAATATAATCAAAGCCATTTGGATAGATTTACAGCTTGATACGATATACTTTATCTTTTTTATAATTATGATTTTGTGTATTTATTCAATGCAAAAGACATTTAGAAAAAATACGATTTAAAGGACATAAGATGAAACAAATAAATGAAAATCCTATTTCAAATTCTATAAAAATACACGAAATAAATTCCTAGTAAAAAATCAAGCTAATAATACAAATTAATAAAATAAAATTAAAAATATGTAAAGTTTCAAAAATATTAAAGAAATGATTGTAAAAACTTTAAGTAAAGCCCTAATTTTAGGGCTTTAGACTTAATTAAATATTTTAAATAGTATAAATATAAAAAATGCAGCAGGGGTTGCTTTAAATAGTATAAATGCCATGTTTTTGCTGATATTATTTTTTAACTCATTTTCTGATACATTTTTTCTTGTATTAGCCATCAAATCAAAAGCTACACAATATTTTCCAGCTTTATTTAAATTCTTTTCTGTATTTTCTAGTGATGTTATTAAATCCATTTTATTCTCCTACATGTTTTAAAGTAATATATGGTGATAATTGATAAATATCAAAAATAACTTCGCCGTATTTATTCACCAAAGTTTTTAGATTAGGTTCTATTGATGCTAAATCTTTATATGTATTATTTTCTTTAGTAATCGTGCTTTCATAATAACGCCATGATATTATGAAATATACTACGAAAATTATAGCTCCTGTAATTAGACTTGAATTACACGCAAATATCAATGAGATAATAAGAATAATTGTTAAATTGATTGGATAATTTTTACTTTCTTGGTGTATTGTTTTTAGCTCTTGATTAGATTTGTAAACATATCTTAAAAATTCTATACATTCGTAGAAATTTATACAATTTTGTTTTAATCTTTCATAATCAATTTCTACTCCGTTTGCGTGATTTTCTCTACCTATTAATGCCACAGTACCTTTTAATTTAAATACATTATTGACCATAATTGTTGAACTTGTATTTGTTGTAGATATTGATGAAGATAAATTATTAGTTATTATGTTGCGATTATAACTTGTATGAGTTTG
Organism: Campylobacter sp. RM12640; assembly: GCF_020137595.1. Taxonomy (NCBI): domain Bacteria; kingdom Pseudomonadati; phylum Campylobacterota; class Epsilonproteobacteria; order Campylobacterales; family Campylobacteraceae; genus Campylobacter; species Campylobacter sp. RM12640. The sequence continues at coordinate 25,137 of NZ_JACGAU010000019.1, read as the reverse complement.
TGCTGTCTCGGTAGCATTCATACTCTTAGTATGTTGAGATCTTACTATATTGATGATAGCATTAAAACCCATAAGACTAACCATTTTCTTAAGGGATTGTTCGGCATCTTCATAGCTAATGTTTGAACTTGTTGATATTTCTAGTTCACTTGCGAATATTACCTGATATCCCCCACCTATAATATCTCCACTATTTATGAGTCTTACGCCTAGCGCCAAATCAAATTTTGGATTTTGTGCTTTTAGCTCTTCAATAGTGATAACACTATTCATTTGTGACTCCTTTGCTTTGGAATGTTTAAATGAGTATATTAATATTTTTAAATTAAATATGTTTTAATTTAGCTTATTTAAGTTAAAAACATATTCATTAATTTAACTTACCTAAGAACAGGGCAAGAAAGTTAGTTTTTGGCTTATAAATTATGTTTGATTGAAAATACACTAAAGAAATTCTTGGATGATTACAGCTACTAACCGATAAAATACCGATAAATTATACTGAAAAACTGCCGAGATTTTAAATTGCTATGATGAGTATATAAAATTTAAAGAATTTAAAATCAGAATTAGAAAAAGAAAAATTCCACCTAATGAACGAGCTACTAAGTGGCAAAATAAGGTTTGCTAACTTTATCAGCCTTTAGCAAAAAGTAATGATTAATGATTTGGGTCTAACTTACAATAGGCTTTTAGATAAAAAAGAAAAAAATTTGAAGATGATAACTTAAACTGCATTACATATAAAAATATTTTTGATAGTGTTAAAATAAACGATGCTGAAAAAAAATAAAGAAGATGTATTTTTTACTATTTTTCTAAAATCATATACGAAATATGGACTTTATTTGTTATTTTATAAGAATGTGAAATTTATATTTAAATAGCTTTGGCTTTAGACCTAATGAAATGATAAATACTAAGTATGCGAGTTTTTATTTTAGGAGTTCTATTTTTATGGAAAAATTAATGAAGTTAGCACAAGGTAGCATGAGATATAATTTATCTAAAACTAATTTTTTAAAAGTAAAATTCCTAAGTTTATAAGAACAGAATAAGTTAGGGGGGGGGTAATTGCGTGTGATGAGCGTTTGGAGTGTCTAAACGAGCTAATAGCAGCCAAAACCACCCTCAAATCCCACCTTTTAACCGAGCTTTTAAGTGGAAACTAAGAGTAAAGGACTTTGAATGATTGAAAATATACAAAATGAAGATGTAAAAAATGAACTTAAAAAGAAATTTAATGAAATTGAAAATTATTTGCGTAGTGTTTTTCAATTATCAAATGATATTGAATTTAGTTTTGATGTTGAAGTAAATAAGGGTAAATTAGAAATAATAGTTGGTATTTCTAATCCTAATCACGATTTAGAGTATAAAATCCAAGATATAACACCTAGTAGTATTAAAATAGATTATTTATTAAAAGTGATATTTAAAAACATTAGCTTTGATTGTTCTAAGCATTTAATAAAGCGTTATATTGCATTATTTAGCAATGCATTTATAGAAATAGATAAAAGTGTCTTAGAAAATGATAACTATAGTAATTTTATAAAAATTTTTACAAGTTTAAGTTTTGAAAAATGTAATTTTTACATACATGATAAAACAACTTTAGATGGATTTAATTTTTTTAATGATTTAACTTTTATCGATTGTTATTTTAGTAATAAATTATTGATTGGCGAGTGTGTTTTTGAAAAGAAATTTATCTTTGAAACTAGAAAAAACCAAAAGCATGAATTATTTGTTATGAATACCCGTTTTAAAGATAACTGTGAAATTATTTTAAATACTGATGAAGACACCCTTGAATTATCAAAGGTTCAATTTGATAAAGAATTTGATTGTATAAAGTGTAATCTACATAATATTAAATCTATATTTTTTAATGAGGTGGTTTTTGAAGATTACTTTTATGTAGCTGATAGGTTAGATTTTGGCATAAAAACAATATTGCTACCAATAGATTTTAAAGCTAGTATAATTTTTAAAGATGTGATATTTAAAAAAGAAACAGATTTTAGCCAAACGGAATTTAAACAAGATATAACATTAGATACGCTTATATTTCATGAAAAAGTTACTTTTGGTAGTTGTGTTACATTAAAGAGCGATGCAGATGAAATTTTAAAGCTTAATAATATTATATTTTTAAGTGATGTGGATTTTAGCAAAGTTTCTTTTGAAAACATAATACTTCATATAAAGAAAACTGTATTTGAAAAATCTTTTAGTTTAACTATTGCTGATGATGATAAATCAAATATAAACAAATTTAGTAAAGGATTAGTGATTCAAAATTCAACTTTTAAAGACGATGCTAATTTATCTAATTGTTGTTTTAATTGTGAAGTTACGATTTCTGACTGCACATTTAATGGATATATTCAAATTCATAGGTCTTATTTTCAAGATAAAGTTCAATTTGAAAAAAATATAGTTGATAAAGTAATTGATTTTGATATATCAGAATTTAAAGAAGAAGTTATATTTGATTATACTATTTTCAATGATATTCTTTCTTTGCTTTTTGTTATATTTCATAAAGCTCCAAAATTTGCATTAGCTAAATTTGCTAATTCTGCAAATATTCAAACTTTTAATTTGCGCATTGGCGAAAGTAATGAAAAGCTAAACAAAGATTGTTATAAAAAAGAAAATATTGAAAGCACAATGAATAGGTTAGGAGCTATAACAGATACTTATAGGTTAATGAAAGACCAAGCTATTAAAAACAATGATTTATTAGTTGCAACAGAGAATAAAAAATCAGAATTATATGCTAGAGAGTTAGAGCTTGATTATTGTAAAAAAATTAATGGTGTTAAATATACATCTAGTATGTATCAAAAAACTGCATCGGAGAGTGCAAAATTAACAATTATTGAAGTATTTGATAGGTTATTTTTAAAGCTTAACAGAACAACAAGCGACCATCACACTGATTTTTTAAAGATACTTTTATTTACTCTAAGTGTCATCGGTGGGTATTTTATGATAAATTTTGGCTTGTCTTCAGAAATAGTTGCAAACAATTTTGATTATTTAGTTGGTAAAGCTCAACCGATAGAAAATTATACAAAGATGGTTTTTAACTCATTTGATTTAAAAAATTTTGCTTTTTCTACTCTTTATGTATTGTGTTTTATCGTTTATATAACTTTGGTTTTAACTTTTAGCAAATTTAAAAAATTACTTGGTATTTTAGGAGCAGTTGGAATAATTGGTATTTTATGTAGCCCTAATATAATAACCCCATTTTTAGGGGCGTTTTCAGAAGATGCGAGAAATCATTATCTATATAAAGCCATAGATGATTTAGATGATAAAAAGGCGTTAGAGCTAGCTAGAATAATACTTCCAAATGATAAGGACTTAAAAGAATTTGAGCCTAGCAAAACCATTTTGAGTAAAAACGCCAAACTAGAACAAATCAGCATTTTTGATAAAACGGATTTAAGTGTTAATTTTATCTACGAGCAATCAAACCAAGATAAAAACGAGCAAAGCATTTATAAAGCCAAAAAGACCCTAAAAGACTACAAAGACGAGCTAAAATCATCAGATTTGCTAGATGAAGCCCCCGAGCTAAAACGAGCCATAGCGATAGATGGTGGGGTTTCAAGGCTTAATATAGCTTATTATTTGGTTCTTGCGTTTTGTATATTTGCCTTGCAAAAAACAATGCGTAAAAACTCCATAATCCCAAGTTAAAACCAAATTTCGTTTGTTTGCTTAAACTTGCCAAACAAACGAAATTCCGAATTCAAATTCCAAATACGCAAATAAATTCCAAAGCCAAACAAGTGACATTTGTGGCTTTGTGGAATTTATTTCATGTATTTTAAAATATATAATTTTTTATTCTAGTAAAATTTATTTATAATATAAAAAATAAAACCGAAGTTTTATCTGTTTGAATATTTATTGACACAATAAGTTAATTATGTTATTAAAATAAGTTAAAATAGATTAAAATATTCCATAAAAGGTAAAATATTAGGAGCTCTATATGTTTGTAAAAAATGCTATATATTACGCAAGACAAGTTATTGGTTACTGCAATAATCATGGTTATTTAATTAGTAATTTACAACTACAAAAAATTTTATATTTTTTACAAATGCAAAATTTCAAATATAATGAACCTAATATGCCACTTTTTGATGATGATTTTGTGGCATATCCTTATGGGCCTATAATTCATGAAGTTTATAGTCGATATTCTATATTTGCGTCTGGTCCAATACAAGATTATGTAGATGATGAAATTTGGTTGAGCGATAATCAAATAAGATTAATAGAAGCTTGTTTGCAAATAAATCCGTGGAAGCTAGTAGATATGAGCCATAAAATAGGTGGTGCATGGGATATTACATATAAAAATAGAGATGGTATAGGTAATACAATAGAAAAAGATTTAATTTATAAAGAAGCTAGAGGCTTGTAATGTCTAGATTTATAGATATTAATGAATTTAAAAATATTTTATCAAAAATAGAAAAAGATTACGATAGTGGTAGAGAAGATGACTTATTTAGAAGGCTTTTGTTTAAAAATCAGAATGAAAAATTAGCTGTCGATAAAGATGATAAAATACAAGATATAGCAAATGATTTTAAAAATCTTTATAGTCATAATAAAAAACATAAGTATTTTCAAATTTTTGATTTATTAAAACAAAACAAAAGACAAGATATAAGAAGAAACATTGGAATTTTATTACATTATATAGAAGTATGTTTGAAAATTTTAAAAAATGAAAATACCAAAGAAAATGAGCATGTTATAGCAGCGTTAGAAAAGCTAGAAGATTATTTAAAAGAAAAATCAGACTACGAGGCAAATAGAGAAGCTATTAATATTGAGTTGATAAAAATCAATAAAGTTGATTTAAAAATTGATTTGCAAAAAGAAGAAATTACAAATTATAAAAATGATATAGAAAAGCATGAAGTGCTGATTGAGAATTATAAAGAAAAAATAGAACAACATGAAGATGATATTAAAAAATACAAAGCTGATTTAAAAGAGCTTGGAGAGAAGTTGGAAAAATCTAAAAATGACTACATTGTAGTTTTAGGTATATTTGCTTCAATTATATTGTCATTTGTTGGAAGCTTGACTTTTACTTCTTCTATACTTTCAAATATAGATAAAGCAGATATTTTTAAACTTATTTCAGCTTTTAGTATGTCTGTAATAGTATTTGTAAATCTTATTTTTGCTTTATTATCATATATAAATAAGATTAGAAACAACAAAGCTTGTAGTTGGTGGATGGTTGCTTTTATTGTTATTGTTAATTTGATATTAATTAGTTTTGTTTGTTTTGGTGTATATAATCATATTAATATAAATTCAGCACCATTATTTTGGTTTTCTATAAATTAACTATTTTAAATACACAAATTAAATTTCCGCCACGCAAGGGCTTTTGCATTTAGCCTAAATTAATGCAAGTTGTTTAAAATGCATTTAAAATTTCAAAGGCGTAGCAATGGTAGGGCAAAAAGGCTTAGCGAGAGTGAGTTTTATAAGCTTAGCTGTGATTTGGCTAGGGATTTGAAAAGGATTTGGCAGATGACCCACTTGAGCATAATCTTGCTAGGGATTTTGATAAGGATGATGTGTGGCAAATCATTGCCTTGCTTGATAGTGAGTTTGGCAAGTTTGCTAATGTGTCTTAATTTGATGAAAGTATCAAAAATAAAATCGCAATTGAACTTATAGTAAACAATGATACTATTTTTAGCAAAAATCAATAAAGTAAATGACATAGAAAACTACATAAACTCCCTAATCAAAAATTTACTTAGGCAAATATGGTAGATGATTTATGGCTTTAGGTTATGATTTTTGAGATACAAATTTTGTTTGTTTATAAAATTTAAGTAGTAATTGATACAATAAATGGTTTAGATATAACTTTTAGGGTGTATTGTAGTAATATGGATAAAAAATTAAATGTGATAGATTTATTTTCAGGATGTGGTGGTTTTTCAGAAGGGTTTTTAAAAACAAATCATTTTTCATTTTTAGCCCATGTTGAATGGGAACTACCAATGGTACAAACATTGAGAAATAATTTAGTAAAAAGACATGGATATTCTGAAAAACATGCTCTAGAAACCGTTATTTATTTTGATATACAAAAAACTGAAGAGCTAATTCATGGAGATTGGTCTAGTGATTTACTTGATATCTATGGAAAAAATAATTCTAGTAAAGTTATACAACAAGGATTAAATGGTATTTTAGGTGATAAAACAGTTGATGTTATCATTGGTGGCCCCCCTTGTCAAGCATACTCATTAGTAGGAAGAGCGCAAGATAAAAATTCTATGAAAGGTGATTATAGGAATTATCTTTTTGAAAGTTTTGTAAAAATTGTTGATTTTTATAAACCAAAGTGTTTTGTTTTTGAAAATGTCCCTGGCATATTAAGCGCTAAACCAAAAGGTGAGTTAATAATTTATGAAATAATTTCTGCTTTCGAAAAAATAGGATATAAAATTAGGGATTTAGAAGGTTTAAAAAAATCTATATTTAATTCTCATGATTTTGGTGTTGCGCAAGATAGAAAAAGAGTTATTATTTTTGGTGTATTGCAAGAATATTCTAACAAGATTGATAAATTTTATGAATTGTTAGAAACCTATAAAAGTAATGATAAAAAAAATGTTATAGATGTTATTAAAAATCTACCAAAATTTAAACCATTAAACAAAAGTTATAAACAAAGCAATAAAAATATTTCTCATGAATTAATAGGTAAAAAATATATTAATTTGCATAATGCTAGGTACCATAACCAACGAGATATTGAAATATTTAAAGAATGGCTAAAAAATGATTTAAATAGTTTTAGTACAGATGAAAAAATACAATTTTATTATGAAAAAACAGGTAAAAAAACTAAACATATTAAATATAGAAATTTATATTGGGACAAGCCATCACCTACTATTGTTTCACACTTGCAAAAAGATGGATTGATGTTTATTCACCCTGATATAAACCAATTAAGGTCTATTACTGTTTTAGAGGCTTCGTTATTGCAAGATTTTCCTATTGATTATCCTTTTAGTGGCTCTGAGTCTTATTGTTTTAAAATGATAGGAAATGCTGTACCTGTTAATTTATCTAAAAACATTGCTCATGCTGTTTATGATGTGTTTTATAAAAAACCTACTAAAAATATTTTAATAGCTTGTGAAGAAAGCCAAACAGTATGTAAGGAGTTTAGAAAGCTTGGTTTTAATGCCTTTAGCTGTGATATTCAAGAAAGCAGTGGTGGACATCCGGAATGGCATTTTAAAGAAGATATTTTTAAAATTATTGAAAATAGGGGTGGGGTATTAGAAAATGGAAGAACGCATTATATAGATGGAGAGTGGGATTTGATGATAGCCCATCCACCTTGCACATATTTGGCTGTTAGTGGTGCTAGATGGTATTATCATCCAGATGATAAAGATTTACCATTAGAAGAAAGAAGACCACATCCAAAATATCCAAATAGGGCAAAAGATAGAAAAGACGCTATTGAATTTTTTTTAAAATTAGCAAATGCTAACATAAAACATATAGCTGTAGAAAATCCAATAGGTATTATGAGTAGTGAATATAAAAAACCTAGCCAAATAGTTCATCCGTATTTTTTTGGAGATAAGGCATCTAAGGCTACTTGTTTATGGCTTAAAAATTTACCTTTATTAGAGCCAACAAATATGGTTGAAAAGGGTGAATTTATAGAATTAAGCAGTGGAAAAAAGATAGCTAAATGGTATTCCGATGCTTTTACTAAGGCAAAAAATGAAGATGAGAGAAGAAGGCTTAGAAGCAAGACTTTTCAAGGTATAGCAGAAGCTATGGCAAAACAATGGAGCAAGGATATTGAATGAATATATATTTAAGAAGAGTGTTTGATCATGATGTTAGAAAAGAAGTTAGTATTAATCAAGAAGTTCTTAATATTTTTTTTAAAGATAATAGAAGTTTTAAGGTTAGGGGCATATTAAGTGGAATAGTAGGTGATGTTGTAATAAATGATGCTAGAGACTATCGATTTGGCGGAGATTTTAAAAAACTTATTAGAGCTGAATGTGAGCAAAAAAGTAGAGATAATGTAGAAGTAGATGATATTTTAGTCTTGTATGACAAGACAAATGAGTATGTATTAGAAATAATTTTTAAAAGTGATTTTAGATATGACATTTTCAGTAGTTTATTTATAGATGGAAAACGACCCGATGATAGACATGCTTTAATAACAACAGATGAAATTAATCAAATATATAATCACAAACAAATATCAAAACCACATCAAAGAATATTTTTTGGAGCACCAGGAACTGGAAAAAGCTATCTTTTAAATAAAGAGGCACAAGAGTGTTTTGGTAATAATTACGAAAGAGTTACATTTCATCCAAATTATTTTTATAGTCATTTTGTAGGTTCTTATAAGCCTTTTCCTAAGATTTTAAAATTAAAGGGTGGAAGTGTTAAAAAAGATGAAGATGGTAATATCCAAGAAAGTATCACTTATAAATATGTAGAAGGTGTCTTGCTAAGAGTGCTTTTAAAAGCATTCAAAAATCCAAGTACAAATTACCTTTTAATTATAGAAGAGATAAATAGAGCAGATGTTGCAGCTGTGTTTGGAGATATGTTTCAGTTATTGGATAGAAACACAAAAGGTTATAGTGAATACTCTGTAGCAACATCTAAAGAAATGCAAGAATTTTTAAAGTTTGAACTTGATGAGTGTTCTGATGATATTAAAAAACAATTCGGCAATGAATATGAAAAAATATCATTTCCTAGTAATTTTTATATTTGGGCTACTATGAATAGTGCAGATCAAGGTGTAATGCCGCTAGATACTGCATTTAAACGTAGATGGAACTTTGAATATATGGATATAAATTCATCAGCTAATGATAAAGAATTTAAAAAGTATTGTTTTAAATCAAGAGATGGGCATAAGATAAGTTGGAATGATTTTAGAACAGCATTAAACGAAAAGCTTTTAGAATTAGAAATTCCAGAAGATAAACTTTTAGGACCTTATTTTGTATCAAAATCAGTTTTAGATATGGAAGACATAAATGAACGCACCAAAATTATCAAAGATAAAGTTTTGATGTATTTATATGAAGATGTTGTAAAAACTTGCAGAAATATGGTGTTTAATGAAACTAGGTCTTATTCTGATGTATGCAACAAATTTGATGAAAATGTTTTAGAACTTTTTAACCTAAATAGAAAAATAACAGAAGAAATAATTCAAGCTAATAATGAAGATAATTAATTTACAAGAGTTAAAAAGGTACTCATTTGATGATTTACTTAGTTTATTTGGTGTATCAAAAGACAAACTAAGCGAAATTATTAAAAATCTTTTAGCTTTAGGTATAATAAAACTTACTTCACAAAATCAACTACAACAATTTAACCATAAAAATATCTATGCGTTTACCTATGTAGGTGTTGTTATGGTGGATAATATATGCTTTGCTGTATATCCAAAATATTTGCAAAATTATCAAAATGACAATAATCGTAGTGTATTAAAAATGCTTATAAGAGTTATCAAAAAATATGAGCATAAAAAACATATTCAAAATTTAGGTAGCTTTGATGAATGTTTTAACTTCAATTTACTTTCTTTTGCGATTAGTTTTATCAAAGATTATGCCACATATGGTTTGTATGAGCATAAAAAACAATTTTTTGAGTTAAATGGAGACAATGAAATTCATTGGGATAAAACTATGAGCGATACATCAGTATATTTTTCTAATAATATCCCTATTTATTTGGATACCTTTAGTATCAATAAAAAAATTAATGAAAGAAATTATTTTACAAGATTGCACGCTGTTATATTAAGTGAAATTTGCAATAGATTAGAGGATATTTTAGCCTTAGTAGAATTAAACCATATAAGACTTAGCGATGAAAAGCTTATTTGTTTTGGTGATAAAAATTACATTATTAAGCAGATTGAACAAGAATTGTCTAGACAGTTTGTAACTCATAGACAAAACACCTTAAAGATGATTAAGAAGTATTTATTAAACAGTGGTTATGGTATGGCCGGGGAATTTATTTCGTTTGTTGGAACTTCTAGTTTTCATATGGTATGGGAAGATGTTTGTAAAGTGTATTTTGGTGGTAATAAAAAACCGATTGAGCAAAAACCAAAATGGCATATGAACGGAACAGTTTGCGAAAAAGATACTTTAGAGCCTGATATCGTTATTGAAAATAAAGATGAAAATACTATAGAAATATACGATGCTAAATATTATGATATAAAGTTTGATAATAAAACAATATATAAAAACCCTGGAATAGGAGATGTGATAAAGCAGTTTTGTTATCAGTTATCTTATGAGAAAACCCATAAAGTTATTAAAAATATTTTTGTGTTTCCAAGCGATACTGAAAGTGACGAAAATAAAGATTATGTGGAGTTTGAGATATTTAAAGGTAAAAAAATACATTTTTTATATCTTTATGACCAAGAAGTATTCGATAAATACATAAAGTTTTAGTTGGTTTATTTTTAAATTTTTGTATAATTTAATAAAAACAAGGATTGGTAATGTCAAAAGAACAAATAATAAATGTCAGTAATAATATATGTAAAAATATAAACTTAGAAGGAGATAGAGGATTTATTTCTCAAAATATTTTGAGTAATTTACGAACTCTTTTAGAGCATACATTTATAATGCTTTATAATATTGATAATAATGATAATATAACTGACAGATATGATAGTATAAAAAAAGCAATTGCATATGTAAGCGATAAATCAAAATATCAAGATTTTAAAAAATTTCATGATTTTCTTCAAATTTCTTTATCTCATTATTTATCCAACGAAGATAGCTCTGAAAGACTAATGCTAAAGTATTATGAGTATTTACTAAAGCTTAGAAAACTTCATAAAGAATATTGCGGGTTAGACACATTAGAGTGTCTTGAAAAGTTTCCAATTAACATGGATACTAATAGTTTGAAATATTATTTAGCGGTAGCTAATTCAATCAATGGTAATGATAATTTATTTGGCTATTATGGTATATATTATATACATTCTAAGAAACCATTTTTTATTGAAAATGAGATTTATTATGAAATATCTCTTACGATAGCACATGATTATGCTAGTAAGTTTGATAAGATAATAGCTTTTACAAAATTAAATATTATGGATAATTATTCTGTATCTTTAAAGATACATAACACAGAAATTGATGTTTTTGGCAATTCAATACCTATAAAAATCATTACAGATTGGAAAGTCAATATAAGACCTTGTGAGATTAAAAATTTTTGTTCTATTTTTATGCGACAAAATTACAATTTTAAAAGAACCAACTTGTACATTCAATTTATGGAGCATATGCAAAAAGAAAATATGAATTTATTAGATATTGTTTTATCAGAAAAATATTTAGAAATTAAAAAGCAATTTGCTAAAGATAAATTTGTATTTTTCTTTGAGTGTTTAAATAAAGCTAGAAAGATTATCAAAGATAAAAGTGAAGGCGAAAATTGTTTAAGATATATTTTAAATACTATGCATAATAACGTAATAAAAAAACAATTGTCTTTAAGTGTTAATCAATATTTAAATAATTTATATTTAGACTATGGTTGCATGCCTTTTGATGCTATGCCTTTTTGTTCTTCTTTAAAGGGTCATAATCCAAAGTTTTATGATTTGTATAATTGTATAGATGTGCAACATAGAAAACATGAACTTTTAGTTAGAAAAATAAGAAATAATTCAGATGTAAATGGAAATTTATATATTTCTAAAGATGAATTAGGGCATTTTTTTGAAAATGATAATATTAATGCTTTGATTGACGAATACCATAACAAACTTTATCATAAACATAGAGAAAAAAGAGGGGTTGGAATATTGCATGATAAATATTTTTATATGCAAGAATATGAAAATAATATAAAAAAGATTATGCAATTATTTCAAGACAAGTCTAAAGACAGCGATTCTAAATATCAAAATGCTATAACTAAATATTTAGAAGAAAATCCACACAAAGTTGATTGTGATGAAAAAAGACAATTTTTAAGCAGTGTATTTTTAAAATCAAAACTAGCATTAATATATGGTGCAGCAGGAACTGGTAAAACAATGCTTATTGAATTATTTTCCAATGCTTTTGCAGATTTTGATAAAGTATTTTTAACTAATACAAACTCAGCTCTTTATAATTTAAGAAAAAGAGTAAATGCAAAGAATTCACTTTTTTTCACAATAGCAAAAGCAAAAAATAATAAAATCTCATGTGATATCTTGGTAATAGACGAAAGCAGCACAGTTAATAATGCTGATATGATACAAGTTTTAAAAAATGTTAATTTTGATATTTTGATATGTGTAGGAGATATTTATCAAATAGAATCAATTGGATTTGGGAATTGGTTTTTATTAGCTAAAAAGATTTTTAATGGTATTGAGTTAAAACAAGTATATAGAAGTCAAGATGAAAAATTGCAAAAATTGTGGGATAATGTAAGAAAGCTTGATGAATCTTCTCTAGAAACTGCTATTAAGAAAGGTTGTTCTAAGAATTTAAGTAGCTTTAGTTTTGATAAAAAATATGAAAATAGCATTATCTTATGTCTTAATTATGGTGGAATTTATGGTGTTAATAATATTAATACGCTTTTGCAAGAGAGTAATAAAAATGAACCATATTATTTTAATGGACTTATTTATAAAACAGGTGATCCTATTTTGTTCAATGATACAAAAAGATTTGGAGATGAAATATATAATAACTTGCAAGGTATTATTGAAGATATAAAGCCTATTGATGATAATAATATTGAATTTGCAATAAAGATTTATAAGATTATTGATAATATAGACAAGAACGAGTGTGTTGCTATGACACATGATGATATTTCAACAACGATTAGATTTAAAGTTGAAAGGCAAAATGATGATAGCGACAACGATGATGAAGAAAAACACATTGTGCCTTTTCATGTAGCTTATGCTATATCTATCCATAAAGCTCAAGGTTTAGAATATGATAATGTGATTTTAATGGTTTCTGATGAAATAGAAGAGCAGATAACACATAATATTTTTTATACCGCCATAACAAGAGCTAAAAAAGACTTAACTATTTATTGGTCGCCAGAAACAGAGAAAAAAGTTTTGGATAATTTAAAGATAAGGGATATAGATAAGGACTATAATTTATTAAAGCCTAGCTTAAAATTGTAGTGTTTAGTTTTACTTAAAATTAAGCGGAATTTGAAATAGGAATTTAAATTCAGAATTTTAAAATGAATTTCGTTTGTTTAAAGAATTTATTCCGTGTATTTTAGGTTGGGTTTTGCTGTTAAATTTTAGCTTAGTATATGAAAATATATTAAATTTTGATTTCAATTTTTAATTTTTGAGTTATTTTATAAGCAAATTTGCAATGATATAAAATTCAAAATATTTTTATAGTATATTTAAGAATAAAAATGAATTATCTCAATTATACAACCTAATTCTCATTATTCTTAATAATTGATTGGGCTATTTTTGGTATATTAAGTTCCTTATTATTTTATTTTTCACTTTGTTTGGAGTATATTAGTTTTAAAACTTCTTTTATTGTTTTATAAAAGAATTAAGATTTTAAAATCACCAAAAGTTTGAGAAAATATCGGATAATTGTTTTATAACTCCGATATTTATTAATTATTTTTTACCATAATATACTAAATTAATTTATAAGGAGTTGTTTATGATATTACAAAATTTAAAATTATTAAAAGAAGATATGGAATTAAAAGATTGGATAATTTCTAGTTTTTTATTTTCATATAATGGTAGTGATTATGTTGTTTTAGTAAAAAGATTTACTATAGAATTACCAAAGCGTAATAAGTATGCTTTGGTAAGACTAATTTTTTTAGATTCTGATGATACAAATCGTATTTTAGAGTTAGAAGCAAATTCTAAAGAATTTTTAATAGGAGATGAAGGAATGGTAAGCATAACTGAATTTAGAGATTATTTTGGAATTAAATATCAAGATAAATTATTTGATTTTATGGGATATTTTTATGAATATATTTCAAGATTTATACCAACTAAAGTTAGAGAGAATTTGGAAAATATTGAAAGAAATTGCCTTTTAAATTCACTTAATGGATTTAATAATGACGAAGCTGGAAAAATATATCCATTATCAATTAAAAGAAATAGCGACAATGGTCAAAGAAGTATTTATAATGATAATAAAACTAGAATTTTAAATCCTAGTTTATATAAACTTGTTTGTGAAGATAAAAATATAAGTTTTTGCTATACAAATGACATAAATAGACGAAAAACAAACGAAGAGATATTAGACAACTTCAATAATGATTATTAAGCCTAATCAAATCTCTTCCTAATTCTTCTATATCGTTTGTATTTAGGTTATAGATAAATTCTTCATTAAATATTTTATCCCAAACCACTGAATTTTGAAAATAACCTAAATATAGAGCATAGATTTTATTATATTGTTCATTTTCTAGTAATTTTAATAATTCATTTTTATCATTTTTATTAAATACAAAATCACTAATCATCAAAATATCAGCTTTTTTCAAACTATCTTCCTTAAGCTTTTTTATAGCGTGTTTGATAGCTATAAATGGGTCTGTTCCACCACTACAATTCATTTGAAGTATAGAAATTACATCAAAAATTGTTGCGTTTTTGCTTAGGTGTATTGTTTTTATATTGGTTGAAAAAGTTATTATATAACATTCTCTTTTTTCGTTCATTGCTTGCTTTGCCATATATAATGTTACTGCTTTTGCTATGTGCTCGCATTCTCCGCTCATACTACCACTAAAATCAACACATAAAATCATAGGACCTTTATCGCTTTCTTGCTTTTCAACCTCTATTTCTATATCTTCAAGTCCTTCTATTTTCTCATACTCCACACTCTCAAAGCAAAGTAGTCTTTTTTCTACATATTTTAAATCAAACACAATCTCAAATTCACCACCAAGCAAAGCAAGTTCACTAGGAACTATATTTTCTATTTTATTATCTAAAGTTACGCCTGTTATTTCTGCTTTATTTTTGCTTGGTATAGGTATGTTTTGAGAAAATGACTTTTGAAACATTTCTTTATGTTTTTTGGTTTTTGTTATAGATTCTTCTAGCGAGCCTAATTTATCACATAGTTTTTTTATGCTTTCACTTTCTATAAATTCTAAAAATTCATTTAAAGTATTTAAAGCTTCTTCCAAACCACATCCATTACCAAAATTATGGCTTATGTATTTATCTAGCTCTTCGTCATTTCTTATAGAGCTAGCTAGTGAATAGTAAAGATTGTTTTTAAAATCATCATTCATACCTAGATTTGATGATATATTGATTAAGCTTTTTATAAATTTCAACCAATCTTTAAGTTTTTTTATAAAATCATTTTCTTTCTTTAGCTTTTCTTGTTCTTGCCAATTTGATAGTTTTTTATTATATATATCACTCCACTCGTTATAAATACTTTTTATTAAAGAATTATGATAGCTTTTAAGTGCTTTTTTATAGTTTTTCTTATCTTTTAACTCTATTTCTTTAGCTTTATATTTTTCATGATAAAAATCATCATCAAAATCATCGTTAAAACACAAACAATCATTCAAAACTTCACTATATTCTGGATAGTTTTGTTGGTTTATCAGTATTTCGTTATAAAAAAGCTTATTTTTTTCATCTTGCAAATTTTGTGGTATATTTGCAAGGTATTCTTTTAGGTTTTGTTTAAAATTATTTATGCGTTCTTTTAATGCTTTGTCTATTATCTCATTGTTTGTAAGCTCGATATATTGCATTTAGTTTGTAATCCTTACATCTTCTTCTAATATTTTTAAATATCTTTCACATTCTATTTTTTTAGCCTTAAGATTGCTTTTTGTATCTTCTAAAGCTTTAAAATACATATCAAACTTATTTTTACCAAAAAATGGATTATTCATTGTTTGAATAAATTTTTCTTTTTCTTCTTCGCATTTTTGCATATGATTTTCTATGGTGTTTATGTTGTTTTTTAATTCTTTGATAAATGATTGTTGTACGAAAGATGATATTTTTTTATAATCTCCTTTTTTGTAAGTATATATAACAGAAATTAAATATTGCATACTATTTACATTATCGTATTGATATTTATTTGCATAGTCGTAGCCATTATACCTTGCATCATGACCATGATATATCTTATGTGATTTATCATCATATTTATATCTAAAATCATATAATTTTTTTAAATAACCATCTTGATCTTTGTAGTATATTTCTTGAAAATCTGTTTTATATAAACTTTCTTTTTTAATATATATAGATATAGTTTTTTGTGAATCTCCGTAATAGGTTTTAAGCTCTTGATTAGTATAAATATATTCTTCATCATCAACTTTAACATAAGCAAAATCTTCTTTTTGGTATTTTATTTCATATTTAATTGTTTTTTTAAGTTTATTTATTTTTGAAAAATCAAACATAATTTTAGGAGAAAAGTCTTTTATAGCTTTCACTAAAGCTTCTTTTATTATTTCTTTTTGCTCTGGTTTATCCCACGCACAATACTCAAGTAGTATTAAATCTCCTATTTCTATCTTTTCTCTTCCGCACAATACAGCCATAACTCTTATAAGCTCAAAAATCATTTTATATTTTCTATCGCTTATATATATTGCACTATCTTTATTCTCATTATTATAAATACTTATATTATCTCTAAATAATCCTAGTATGTCTAATACTTTTTCATCTATTGTGATGATTTTTGATTTTTCTAATACCTCTTCTATTTCAGTGTTTTTAATTTTTTCTTTTAATTTTACTTCTTTGCTTTCATTTTGTATAAATTTTTTAAAGTTATCTTTGTTTGCAATCGGCATTACTTCAAGCCTAGCAATAAACCTATCATATAAAGCTTCAAGCCCTTGATTTGCCTGCGGGAATTCGTTACTTGCTGATATTAGTCCTTTTAGCGGAACTTTTATTGTTTCTTTTCCATTTTTAAAGATTTTTTCATTTAGTATTGTTAAAAGCGAGTTTAAGATAGCAGGAGAGCTCTTCCAAATCTCATCTAAAAAAGCAAAATCAACACTAGGTAAAAATTCTTTAATATCTCTTTCAAGATTATCTTTTTTTAACTCACTAAGCCTAAATGGGCCAAAGATTTCTTCTGGAGTGCTAAATTTTCCCATTAAATAATCAAAAAATTTATCACTCTCAAAAACACTTGCAACCTTTCTTGCTATGTAGCTTTTACCAGTGCCTGGAGGTCCATATAAAAACACAGATTTGTTTGCTATCATGCAAAGAAGTATTATAGATGCTATTTCTTCTCTTTCTTGTAAATCACTGTTAATGTGCTCTAAAATATTTTTTATTTTTTTATTATTTATCATGTTTTCTCCTATTGTTTAATTATTTGATATTACTAAAATAAGGTTGAAGCTTGTTTAAATTTGAAACTTTTTGGTGGTTTAAATATATAAACGGTTTATTTTAAATATTTTAAAATGAGTACAAAAATAAATTTTATTTGTTTGATAGGTTTTATACTAAACAAACGAAATTCCTATTTTAAATTCCTTAGTTCGTTTAGGTTGTTTTGGATATTTTCATAGATTTTTTGGGCTAGTTCATCGTCGTTTTTTATGCTAATTAGTGGTAGCCAAGAAGCGATGAAGCTTTCAAGTTCAACCGAGCTTGGTGAGTAGAAAAACTCAATTTCTATACCATTATCATCTTCGCTTAAAAATCTAAAATTATGACTTTTTGGCTTTTCTCGTTTAAAAAAACTAGCTGCTTCATTTTTAAGGTATAAAATTACGCTTTTTTTACCTTCAGCATAGCCAAAAGCATTTCCACTTTTTGTGTTTTTAAATCCGCCATTTTTTACATATTCCAAAGCTATTATATCTTTCATAGAATTTAGAGCAAAGGTTCTGTATTCTCCTACGTTTTCACCGTTTTTCTTATCGTAGGTTATATAAAGATAGCGTTTAGAATTAGACACTTTTAGTTGGTTTGCTTGAATGATTTTTCGCTCGTTTTTATACTCACAACTTAGCAAAATGTTATGGTTTATTGCGTGATTTAGCATGATGATTTTTTGGTTTAGGTTTGATAGTTTTGAAGTATCAATTAGCTTTTCTTGTGAGCAAAAATATTCGTTAAAAAGTCCTTTAAATTCACTTTCAAGGTTTGCATTTTCAAGCTCGGCAAATATATGCTTAAAAACAACTTTTGGGCTTATGTATTTTGGTAGTAAGTCGGTGAAAATATATCCTTCAAGCCTTTTGCTATACCTTAAAATTAGGCTTAGATTTTTTGTTCTATTTTCTATAGTTTTGGTGCTTACATTTAAAGCTTTTGCAAGCTCATCTTTAGATGAAATTTTTTCATAAATTAAATCAATTAGCATTAAATCTTTATTATCAACCTTCATTTTACTATCCTAAAAAGAAATATTTATAATTATTTTTCTATTTATATCATAAAAATGTTAAAATTTGCTTTTTAAAATAAAAATTATTATAATTATTTAAAAATAAAGGTTGGTGATGCTAGAAATATTAAATGAATTAAAACCATTTCTGCCAAGTAAAAAAGAACAAGCAAAAATAATTGAAACACTTAGAAAAGAAAGTCAAATAAAGACTATCAAAAAAGAATATGAATGTATATTTTTGGCATTAGATAATAGGATAAAATATAGACCTTGTGAATACTTATATGAAAATAAATCACAAAAATATCTAAATGAAAGAGATTTTATAAAAAAGCACTATGAAAATATAAAAATTAATATATTTTGTACCGATAAAACTCATAAAAAATATAAAAATTCAAAATCTCAAACAATAATAAAAATCAATCAAAAAACTAGCATAATATCACAAATAAGTACTCATTTGAAAGCTAGCAAAAAATATATTTTACCACTAATAAACCTAGATAATAAGCAAATTGTAGAATTAGTAAAACTATCTAAAATTTATAATATAAAGTTTATAGAGTTTACAAAGCATAATAAAAAAATCTTAGTCCGTAATGTGAGTAGTTTATACAAAGAGAATTTCACAAATCTAGCATTTATAATGCACGAATTTTCAAGAAATATAAAAATGCCTTTTGTTAGCACTGATGAGCCTTTATATTTGCATTTAAAGGAATTTGGGGATTATTTGCTAGCGGGAAATTTTGAATTATTTTTACCTTTGTATAAAAAAATTATCAAAAAAATAAATGGTTTAGACAAAAATAGCATTTTTTATCCTTTTAAATTGCAAATAACAAATATTTTGCAGGGTTTTAGAATAAATGAAATGGTTTTTGATAATTATAAGCATAAAGCTTTAGTATTGTTTGAAAACCATTTAATACTTGCTAAGGTTTTTTATGATAGGGGTTATTATTTGAATTCTTTAATAATGCTTAAAGAAGGTTTTGATGTTGGAGTTTATCAATACTTTATGGGTGATTTTGGACTTAAAATCGCTAAAAGTACTAAATTTAGCGTATTTTGGAATGGGATTTTTAAAAATTCTGAGCTTGATGATTTTGCTAAAAAATACCTTAAATCTATTTATAAAATAAGATGCAAAATAGCCAAAATCAGAAATGCCTTTGTGCATTTAGAAGGGCTAGAAAATCAAAAAAAACTAATCAGGGATTTAAATGAGATTTTGTGCAATATCAATCAGATTTTAAATCAATATTCAATGATAAAAATAGAGCCTTGCAAAGAGCAAATTGCAAATAAAATTAAAGAAAAATTACAATTAAATTAGAAAGGATTATTATGAAAAAATCAAAGTATATTTTAGAAGTTTTGGTGGTGGTAGCGATGAGTGTTGGTTTTGTTTTTAAGACTTATTTAGACGGGTTTGATTCTAATTCTTTTTTAAGCATTACGACCATTATACTTTTAGGTACTACATTTTATGAAAGCTATAAAAAAGACAAGCTTATCGCAAAGCTTCAAGTAAAGAATTTAAAATAGGAATTTCGTATGTTTAAACCTACTACAAAAGAAAAATTAAAAGAGATTTTGAACACTCAAAAAATCAAACTTTATGAGATAGATACTAGTCTTATAACTGATATGAGTTATCTTTTTGATGGTGTTTTTTGGTGGGATTTTGAAGGTATTAATACTTGGGATACAAGCAATGTAACTGATATGAGCTATATGTTTAAAGATAGTGAGAGAATAGGTGTAAAGCTTAGTTTTGACACCTCAAGTGTTACAAATATGCAAGGTATGTTTGAAGGATGCAAGGGGCTTTATTACACCCCTTGCTTTAATACAAGCAAAGTAACAAATATGCGAAGAATGTTTGCAGGGTGTGTGGGTTTATCAAGCGAAGCAATAGATTTTGATACCAAAAATGTAACTGATATGAGCGAAATGTTTTATGGGTGCTATGATTTTAACGCACCTGTTTATTTTAATACAAGCAGTGTGGTTAATATGAGCAAGATGTTTTATCTTTGCTATAACTTTAATCAAAAAATTGAGTTTAACACTCAAAATGTAACCGATATGAGTGAAATGTTTATGGCTTGTACAGAGCTTGATAAAAGCATTATATTTAGTGATACTAGCAAAGTTACTGATATGAGCTATATGTTTAGTGAATGTCAAGAATTTAATCAAGAGCTTGATTTTGATACAAGTAGCGTAACTAATGTGAATGGAATGTTTTGTGAATGTTTTAGTTTTAATTCTAGGCTTAATTTTAAGACTAAAAATGTAAAAGATTTTAGCAATATGTTTTATAAATGTTGGGAATTTAATCAGCCTTTAGATTTTGATACCTCAAGTGCTATTAGTATGAGCGGAATGTTTTTTGAGTGTGATAATTTTAACCAAGAGCTTGATTTTGATACAGGCAATGTGACTGATATGAGTGCTATGTTTTATGATTGTTATAGTTTAAATAAAAAGATATTGTTTGATACTAAAAACGTAAAAACTATGAGAAATATGTTTATAGATTGTAGAAGTTTTAATCAAAAGCTTAGTTTTAATACTAAAAATGTTGAAGATTTTTCAGGAATGTTTAGTGGGTGCAAGAGTTTAAATCAAATTTTTGATTTTGATATGAGTAGTGCGAAAAAAATAGATGGAATGTTTTTTAAAAGTTGTGGCAAATTAGCCAATAATTAGACTAGAAAGTATTATTATGGAGTTAGTAAATTCAACGCTTAATTTGGTTATAAATTTAGGGATTTTATTAAGCATGATTAAATTAAACAAAAATATTGATAAAGTAAAAAATAAAGTTATTTAAAAAAATTTAATTTCGTTTGTTTAGTTAAGTTTTAAGAGTTATAAACAAACGAAATTCCTATTTCAAATTCTAGTTATTTTTTGTAGCGCTTTCTTCTTTTTTATTCTCTTTAGGTTTTTCTAAATCTTGTTCATTTTCTTTTTTGTCTTTTTTGTTTGTTTTATTGCTACCATTTTCTGTATTAGCAACATTTTGCTTTTTACCATTTCTTATTATGTGAATGTCTTTTTTGATAAATTCAACCTTTATGGTTTTTTTACAATTTTTTTCTAATGTTTTACCTATCTCCATATTTTCACTACATAATTCCACATAGGCAGTATCTCCTAAAGTTGATAATACTTTCACATCTTTTAGCTCAATATAATCGCCTTTATAGTGATATTTGTTATTTTTGTCATAAAAACCATCAAACATATCTTTTATAAAACTATTTTTATTAACCATTATTGTAGCGTTATAATATCCTAAGCCTGTTTTTGCAAATATGTTAATATTTAAATAAATCAAGTAAAGAAATGATATAAAAAGCCATGAAATTCTAATTGTATTAATTTTTGTTTTGCGTTTTATTGTTGCAAATGTTGCTACTATAAATAAAGCGTATGGCAACATTGAAATATAAAAAGTCAAATAATTTTTAGAGCTATCTAAAGAGAAACGTAAAAAAATAATTAATTGAAATATTAAAGCACTTGATATATAAAAATATTTTGTTAAGTAATCAAATTTGTTTTTTATTTCCATAGAAGAAAATGCAATAATTACTTCAATTAACATATATATAACTAATATTATTAGGAAAATAATAAAAATATTAGAGAATCCAAAAGTCAATAATTGTTCAAATGTGAGCTCTATTGGGTATTTTAATGTAAAAACATATAATACGCCATAGCTAAAAGCAGAGCCAACAATTATTAAAAATAATAAAATTTGTCCTAAAGCAAGAGATGATTTTCCAAAATTGTTAATATTATTTAAAATAGTTTGAAAATTATTTTTATTTTTCACAAAATTATATTTTTCTTCTAGTTTTTCTTTTCTCATTTTCAACCTTTAAATATTTTTTTATATTGTAGCAGATTAATATATTGTGAATTTTATTTGGTTATT
Organism: Campylobacter sp. RM12640; assembly: GCF_020137595.1. Lineage (NCBI taxonomy): Bacteria > Pseudomonadati > Campylobacterota > Epsilonproteobacteria > Campylobacterales > Campylobacteraceae > Campylobacter > Campylobacter sp. RM12640. Next base: position 2,637 of record NZ_JACGAU010000019.1, on the reverse strand, counting down.
GTTTGTGAAGTAAATGCAATAATACTTTTTACAAAAAAGTAAGAAAATGTATTTTGTAATTTTAGAATCGTTAGTCAAAATTCAAATCCTATATAAATTTGTAGTTTTATATTTTGATAATTTTTATAAATTCTTTTGCCATCTTTTTAATTTAAAAATTAATAGTAAGAATTGATGAGGTTTTGAAGTTTAAAAGAATTTGTATAAAAGATTGGCTAAAAACATAAAAGAGCTTTGAATGGTGATTTAGTGTAGTTTAGGAAAAGTATCTTAGAATTTGATTTAAATTCGTTAAAAAGCTCAAATTGTAGTTAAAAAATAATCGTAAGTGTAGTCAATAAAATAAGGCTATTTGATAATTGTTATAAAAATATTTCTAATAAATTTAGCTAGATTTTTATAACAATGAAATGATTAAAACCTTTAATAATAAAAGATAAATATTCAATAGCTACAACACAACATAGATTTATTAATGCTTACTTATTAATTATGTTCTAAAAATGAAAATATATTTGTGGGCTAGTAGTAAGAAGTTATTTTTTAATAATCGTTTTAGTAAAAAATCTGTATTAAAATACTTGTATGGATACCATTTATCAATACTATAAAATATAAAATTTGGCTTTAAAAGCCAAATTTTAGTTTTGATTTTTGCTGTGGTAATAATATAAATATATTAATCCAATAGGAGCAATTATATTACCGACTAAGTTAGTTATTAACATAAAAATAAAACAGATATTACAATGCCAAAAATAAATACCTAAAATAATAACTAGGATTAAGTCCTTTAAATGCTTTATTAAAAAAATCTTTCATAATTTCTTACCTTAATAATGGATTATTGCTTTTTGTTTTAGCTTTTAGTTTTTTAATTACTATGCCTTTTTTGTTGATACAAAAAACATTAGAATCATTTATATTTGGGCTAAAAGAACTAATCTTAACGAAATCATAATGCCACATTTCACATTCATTAGAAGAACTAATTCTGCTAGGTGCTCCGAATTTCTCTTCTAAATCACTTTTGCTAGATTTGTTAATTACAATGCTATCAAGCTCATCTTGGGTAATCTTAGTGCCTTCAGTATAGGTTGTGAAATTATCAATAGCAGCACAAGAGCTAAAAGCTAATGCAACTAAAGAAAATAAAAACAATTTTTTCATTTTTTCTCCTTAAATAAATTTAAAAGCAAATTTATCATAAATAAATTAATTTATCCTATAGGGTATAGATTTTAAATTTTTATATCGTTTAAATTATTAGATTTTACCTATAGGATAATGTATGAAAAACACTGAAGAAATAGAAGAATTTTATAAATTAGTATCAAGTAATGTTAAAAAATTTAGAACCGAAAAAAACATAAGCCAACTAGATTTGGCCCTAAGTATAGGCATAAAATCAATTGCCTTTTATTCAAATTGTGAAAATAATAAAAACGGCAAACATTTTAATCTAGAGCATATTTATAATATAAGCAAGGTTTTAGGCGTTGATATTTGCGAGTTGTTAATGGGGGGGGGTATACAAAATGAATTGCATAAAAGAAGCTTTGATTAATGTAGCTAATTTTGATTTAAGAGCTACTATGAGTAGGCGTTCGTATGCCTTTATGATTTTTGTTTTTCCGATTTTAGCATTTGGCTTGTTTTATTGTTTGATAGAGTTTTCAAGATTTGTGCGTTTAGTTTTAGCTAATAATGTAGATTTTATTTTTATTAAAAATGATTTTATGAGTTATTCTCAAATTGTTTTTCAGGGTTTATATGCTAATTTTTATCTTGCTATTGATTTTATACTAATTCTTAGCACTTTACAAAGGCTTAATTCAATCACAAAAAATAAAATAATCAAAACTATCATTGTAATAATAGCGTTTTATCTTATTGATTATTATTTAGTATGCTTTCATTGGCTTAGGGTTTATTTAGAAGATAATTTTATGCTTTCATTTGGTTATAAAGCCATTGGTTTTATTATTTTTTTCATACTTGCACTGATTTTATCAATGATAAAAGAAAGGCATTTTAATGAGATTACTCCAAAACGCTCTTTAGCTTATTTTTTAACTTTAGATTTTAGCTCAATTGCTAGTAAGACTAATTTGATAATACCTTTTAGTTTTTATCTTGGTATTACTATTGTTTTAACTATTTTTATCGTTGGAATAGTGTTTATAATGGCATTAACTGAACTTAGCATAATAATAATGCCTATTATTTATATTGATATATTTTATTTATTAAATCATTATAAATCAAACATTAGAGCAATTACAAAAATAATCACTCTAATATCTTTTATAGCTTTTTATATTCAAATTATTTGCTTTGATAGAAGCGGTATTTTTTATGAATATATGAATAGATTATTTTTATTTTCATTTATTTTAGTCTATATTTTAGCAATGCGAAAAATCAAGAATTTGAAATAGGAATTTCAAATTCTTATAATTCTACGCCGATGGCTTGATTAATTGAGCTTAAGCCGTCGTTTTCTATTAATTTTGTAAGTTCATCATTTATATTTCTAGCAATTCTAGGTCCAACGAAAATCATAGATGAAAGCACTTGAACTAAACTAGCACCCCATTTTATACGCTCATAAGCTTGAGCCGCGTCAAATACCCC
>NZ_JACGAU010000018.1:0-38202 GCF_020137595.1 Campylobacter sp. RM12640 | reverse complement strand
AGAATTAAGTTTTATATAGGTTTAAAGTATTTAAATAATCAAACTATGCAAACTAAATTTATACCTTTACAGGATAAATAATGTTTTTAAAAGCTTTTTTAATGAAATAAATAAGCTGTGGATAATATAGATTTAATGATGTTGGGTAGTGGGTTTAATACAAATTGATAGATAAATTTTTTATTTTATTTAATATAGGAATTTATCTTAAGTATTTTTAATGTAGTTTGATAAGAGTTATTTCAAGATGCTTTATAAGATGATTTAGGAAATGATTGTGGTAGTATTTTTTAGTGTAATAAAAAATAGCTTATAAATTAGTGGATTTAGTGATTGATTGAATTGTTGGTGCGGTGTTAATATAATTAATAAGATTTATAATAGCAGCTTAGCTTTACTTGTTGGATTAATGGTTATTAGTAAATTAATTTTTTAGATTAATAACATAGCTTATAAATTTTTAATCTAAAGGGTTAGAGTAAGGCATAACAATAGTATTCCAGAATAAAAAAGCGCATATGAAAGAACTAATATTACAAATTTAAAATAATAAAGAAAATTTTCTATAAAATTATAATATATGTGGTTTTTATCTTTTGGTTTATATTCTTTTGAAATTACTTTAAAATAACGAAAGCAAAATACACATTTAAAGAAAAGTTTAGCCTTAAATTTTTTATACGGGTAAGCTTCACATAAGAATGCAAATCCTACAACTATCATAGCAAGAAATACTAGTTTCATAAAATTCTTTCAGTAGTATTTACAATACTTAATTAATCAAACCAACTATAACGCTTGATATTGTTTTTTTCTAAAATTTCAATAAAATTTTTAATTTCATCTTTTGTAAACATATTTCTACTTATATGTATCGGAAATTTAAATTTCTTAAACCTAACTACTATATTATTATTAGTAATAGAAGTAAAAAACCAATAATCTTTAAATTTTCTATAGTAAACCTTTTGAGTGCAAAACTTTCTCTTAATTATGAAAAAATCTTCATAACAAATAACCGTTTTAATATCAATTGCGCAAAAAAAATGATAAGATATAATAGCAACTATAATAAAACCAATAATATTTGCTAAAAAATTATCTAAATCTATAAAACATATTCCAATCAGTAAAGTTGCTAAATCCCATATAAAAACAAATATATAATAAAGAGATACGAAAAAAGATTTTTTTCTATTCATCACAAAAATAGGCTCATTGTTGTTTTGCATAATATTTTCCTATATTATTTATTTTTATTTTGAAAATAGGCTCTCCTTTAAGTTTTACCCTACAGCTTTTAACCTATTATATTCTCTATACTCTCAATTTTTATCATTATTTATTCTTTAGTTTAAAGAATTTAAATTAGGATTTATATTTATTTTGTTTTATAAATTGTAAGGCAAATAAAATAATAAAAGAAATAGCCAATAATATTATACTAAGCTCATTTGCTTTATTTAAATCTAGTGTTTCTAATGCTTCAAATACGGCAATAGAAGCGACTTTTGTCTCTCCTGCTACGCTACCGCCTATCATCATTACTACACCAAATTCTCCCATAGTATGAGCAAAACTCATAACACTAGCACTTATTATACTAGGGATTATTAGCGGCAAACAAAGGCGAAATATTATATTAGCTTGAGATTTTTCAAGTAATTTAGCTCTATCAAAAAGATTTTTGGGCAAAGCATTAAACGCACTATAAATAGGATTAAACATAAAAGGCATAGAATAAATTATTGAAGCAATCAATAAAGCCTTAAAATTAAAAACAAGTTTAATATCAAATTTAGCTAAAAATTGCCCTAAATAATTATTAGGACTTAATAGCACCAATAAATAAAAGCCTAAAACGGTAGGGGGTAGCACAAGTGGCAATGAAATTATGCTTAATAGTATTTTTTTACCAAAAAACTCTTTTTGGCTTAGATAAAATGCAGGATATAAGCAAATAAAAAATAATATTATAGTAGTTACGAAAGATAACTTAAGTGATAAGAAAATTGGTGTTAATTCTTGCATAAAAACTCATTATTTTGGATTTTTTCTATAAAAAATTCTTCTTTATTAAGACATTTTTCAAAACTACCATTTTTTACAAAATATATTTTATCAGCAAGGGCATTTATTTCAAAACACGAATGAGATACAAAAATAATTGTTCTTTTGTAGTCTTGATTTATTTTTTTGATTAGTTTTATAAGTGCTATTTTGTTACTATCATCAAGTGCACTTAAAGGCTCGTCTAATAATATATATTTTGCATTTTTGCTTAAGGCACAAATTAATGCTAGTCTTTGTTTTTGTCCTCCACTTAGAGTGCTGATTTTTTTAGTTTTGTGCTTTTCTAAATTAGCTAGTTTTAATAATTCATCGTAAAAATTACTTGTATTTTTATCTAATTTTTTACCAAGAATATATTTTAAATCATCTAAAAGAGTTTTAGTATTTGTAAAAACTAGATTTTCATATACATTAAAATTATCAAATAATGTGCAATCTTGAAATAAAAAAGCAATATCTTTTAGCAAAGGCTTATTAATAAGCCCAGCTATTAATTTTAAAATAGTGCTTTTACCACTTCCACTATCACCAAACAATGCGATAATTTCTCCATCATCAAAGCTTAATCTAGCATTTATTTTAAAGTCTTTAAAATCGTGTTTTAAATCCAGCTCATTCATAGCCATATTTATTAAAAATTTCCTTTGCATCAGGGCTTAATATAAAATCATAAAACACTTTAGCATTTTTTTCTTTACTTGTAATTATCATACCTTGTAAAATTGGTTCGTATAATTTATCATCAATTTTTAATATGTTTTCATCACTAAAACCTAATTCTTTAATTTGTTCTACGCTAGACGCTGCTACAAAGGCATAATCACAAGCTTTTGTAGCTTGTAGTAAGGTTGCTGAAATATTTGTAGCCGTTATTATGTTTGAACTATTTGGAATTTGATTTAATACTTCTTTAGCTGCTTTTCCATAAGGAGCTGTGTTTGGGTTTGCTATAGCTATACAAGATGCGGTTTTTAAATCATCTAAATTAGGCTTTTTTTTAGCTGAAAATAATATTAGCTTTCCTTTTGCATAAGTGATTGCTTGATTTTTAGTTAATTCTTCTAAATCTTTAGCAAATTCCATATTTGCAGATAAGAATACATCATAATTTGCTCCATTTTTAATTTGTGCGTTAAAGCTACCACTAGCACCTGTATTGACATTAAGTTTTATATCTGGGTGTAGTTTTTCAAATTTTTGCTTTAATTCGTTTAGTGGATAGCTTATGTTTGCAGCTGCTGCGATATTTAAAGTATTTGCTAATGCAAAAGAACTTAAACTTAAAAATAATAATGCTTTTTTCATACTTACTCCTTTAAAATATAAAAAATTATATATTAAAAAATCTTTAATAAAACTGAATTTAAAAGCTTATTATATAAAATAATATATAATAAATTAATTTTTTATTTTAATATTACAATTATTAAAAAATGCTAGTATTTTGCCTTTTAATTTATTTAAGGAGAAAATATGAAAAAAATATTTTTAAGTTTAGCAGCAATTAGTGCTTTAATAATTCAAACAGGCTGTGATGATAAAAAAGAAGAGCAAAAACCAGCTCAAGAGCTTAGTCAAAATGTAAAATCAAGCACTGAAGAAGTGGCTAAGAAAATAGATACAATTGTAGATAATGTGGCAACAAAGGTTGATGAACATATAAATACTGCTGCAAATCAAGTTGAACCTATGATAAATTCTGCAGTAGATAGCATTAGTGATACTACAAAAAGCGTTGCTAACAATTTAAAAGAAAGCACCAATGAAGTTGCAAATACGATAAAAGAAAGCACAGATAGTGCAGCTAAAGCAATTACTGATGGCATTGATAAGGTTAGTAGTAGTGTTGAAAATGTTTTAAAAACTGATGCGGCGACTTTATTTAAAAAATGTATTGCCTGTCATGGAAAAAATGCAGAAAAATTAGCTCCTGGGGCTGAAGTTGTAATAAATACTTTAAGTGAGAGCGAAATTTATGAAGCTTTAAGTGGATATAAGGCGGGAACTTTTGGTGGTAAATCTCAAAAAACTATGCAATTACAAGTAAAAAATCTAAATGATGAAGATTTTAAAGCTTTAGCTAAATACATTAAGACTTTATAAGATAGTTAAAAATTAGGAATTTGAAATTCCTAATTTTATTTTATGATTATTTTGTAGTTAATAATATTTTTAGAAGTTTTTTTGCACTTTCAACACCAGGTTGATCGTAAGTGCTAATGCCTATCATAAGCCCACAAGCACCAACTAATAACTCATAATAATATATTAAATATCCGATATTATAAGCACTTTTGCCATCAAGCTCAATTAGACTTGTTTCTATTCCTTCAGCTTTTATCGCATCAAGACACGATTTGCTTTGAGCATAAAGTAGCTCATCTAAACTATGTCCTACGCTTTGATTTTCAAGATTTTCAAGTCCTTTTATGTGCTTTATTTTGGGGCTATTTGGATTTGGTTTTATACGGATAAATTCTACGAATTTATCTTTTGGCCCTTCAATTATGAGTTGTAAAAACGAATGCTGGTCTTTTGGTCCTATTAGACTAATTGGTGTAAGTCCTACGCGTTTATATTCTTTAAATTTCCCAAGACTTTCGGCTACAAGCTGAACGAACCATTCGTTAAAATGGCGTAATTCTTCACAATAAGTGAATAAAACATAATTTTTATTTATCATTTTTGTGCTTAGCGTGTAGGCTAGATTAAGTATATGTTCTTTTGTTTTTTGCTCGTTCATACAATCTTTAGCGCCTTTGATAAGCTCATCAACATTAGCCCCTGCTAAAAATAACGGCACAAGTCCAACATTACTAAGCACTGAAAATCTACCGCTAACATTTTCTTCTATATCAAAATGCGTTATTTCATTTGTCTTTAAAAACTCATAAAATTTGGTATTTTGCATACAAATTCCTATTAAGTGATGCTTTAAATCATCCACATTTAAACCTAAAACATCAAGCAAAATCCTAAAATAACTTATACATTCAATTGTATTTCCAGATTTTGATACTAATATGAAAAGCGTTTTTTCAAGGTCAATTTTTTCTAATATTTCATTAAAAAGAGTGCTTGAAACATTGTCTAAATAATCAATATTTTTTATCCCCAAAAAACTCGTAATCGCCCTAGTGCCAACACTACTTCCACCCATTCCAATAACTATAAAATGACTTTTGTTAGCAAATTTTTCTTTTACTTTTTGAAGTTTTGAAATTCCTAAATCAAATTCTAAAGGCAAATCATAAAACCCAACTTCGCCACTTTGCCTTTCTTCATTCATTCTTTTTAGATAAAGGCTTATGTTTTCTTGCGAAGTTTTTTCAAAATACTCTTGATAGGTAATCATTTGTAATCTCTTTCATAAAAGTATTTAGTCGCCTCAAAAAAACCTTCTACACTACCACAATCAAATCTAAGACCACTAAATACTAATCCTATACATCTACCTTCTTTTGCTTGAGTATTAAGAGCATCAGTAATTTGAATTTCTCCACCACGACCAGGTTTGGTATTATCTAAAATATCAAAAATATCAGGGGTTAGAATATATCTTCCAATAATTGCTAGATTTGTTTTTGCGTCTTTTGGGTCTGGTTTTTCAACCATATCTGTGATTTTGTAAATATTATCTTCTAATTTTACGCCTTCAATAATCCCATATTTTTTAGTATCTTTATTTGGAACTTCCATAAGTGCAACAATACTGCAACGATATTTTTCATATGCTTTTACCATTTGGCTCATTACGCCACAAGCATCATTTACACACAAGTCATCTGCTAAAATTACCCCAAAAGGTTCATTACTAACCATATTTTTAGCACAATTTATAGCATCGCCTAATCCATTCATTTTTCTTTGTCTAGTAAATGTGAAATTACATACTTCCATTTGCCTACGAACATCATCAAGTAATTTTTCTTTTTCACTGCCTTTTATTGCGTCTTCAATCTCATAAGATATATCAAAATAATCTTCTAAAGCTCTTTTTGTTCTGCCTGTAATAATACCTATATTTGTAAGCCCTGCTTCAATAGCTTCTTCCATAGCATAGTGGATTAATGGCTTATCTAAAATAGGTAGCATTTCTTTAGGTAAAGTTTTTGTTGCAGGTAAAAATCTAGTTCCATAACCTGCTGCTGGAAATATGCAAGTTTTTATCATCTTTCTTCCTTTTTGCTAATAAATATTAAAAAAGTTTAGCAATAATGCGTTAATTTATATTTACATAAGGATTTTTATGCCACTAATATCAATAATCCTACCAACTTATAATGTTGAAAAATATATTGCAAGAGCACTTGAAAGCTGCATAAATCAAACTTTAAAAGATATAGAAATAATAGTAGTAGATGATAAAGGCCAAGATAAAAGCATTGATATTGCATATGAATATGCAAATAAAGATAGTAGGATAAAAATTATTCATAATATAACAAATAAAGGCACTTATGAAGCTAGAAATATAGGTGTAAGAAATGCTAATTCAGAATTAATTATGTTTTTAGACCCTGATGATGAATTAGAACTTAACGCATGTGATATTGCTTTAGAAAGTATGAAATCTAATATTGATATGGTTTGCTTTAGTGCGTTTTCTATTATAAATAACCAAAGTTCTTATTTTATCAAGCGTGATAATAAGCTTCTAGGTAACATTGAGTATATGCAAGAAAAAAGCATATGGAGTATATGGGCTAGGGTGATTAGAAAAGATGTTTTTCTAAAAGTGATTGAAATTATAGGAAAACAAGATAGATTGGTAATGGCAGAAGATGCCTTAATAAGCTATGTTTTGGCAAATATTTGTAATAGGATATTGCTAAATAGTAATAGTGTTTATAAATATTATGAAGATATAGAATCTATCACTAAAAGTTATGATAGTGAAAAATATAAAGCAGTAGAGTATTCATATTTTAAGGTAATAGAACTTATAGATAATATTTCAAAAATGAACGATTTTAATAAAAACTATTCAGAATATTGTAAAAATAAATTATTAGCTGAATATTATTCATATTCAAGAAGAATTTATAAAAAAAAGAATATTTTAAAATATTTAAAGCTAAAATTAATTAGTATTAAGCAACAAAAGCTTGTTAAGTTATCATATGAAAGGTTAAAATGCCACTAATATCAATAATCCTACCAACTTATAATGTTGAAAAATATATTACAAGAGCACTTGAAAGCTGCATAAATCAAACTTTAAAAGATATAGAAATAATAGTAGTAGATGATAAAGGCCAAGATAAAAGCATTGATATTGCATATGAATATGCAAATAAAGATAGTAGGATAAAAATTATTCATAATAAAGAAAATTTAAAGCTTTTACACGCTAGAGCTGAAGGGGTAAAGGTAGCTACAAGTGAATTGATTATGTTTTTAGACCCAGATGATGAATTAGAGCTTAATGCTTGTGAGATTGCTTATAATAATTTTGATAACAATTGTAATGTTTTAAGGTTTAAATATAGTCTCATAGGTTTTGATGATAATTTTAAACTTACTCACCCCAAAGATTATGAGGATTTTAAGAAAAGAGTAAAAAAATTAGAATATTTTGATTTTTTAATGTGGGATATGATAATTAAAAAGGATTTATATTTAAAATGCTTAGAATTTGTATACAAATATAACTTAACTCAAGTAAATATAGCAGAAGACATAGCTTTTAATTTTTTAATTATTAATTTTAGTAATGATTACAAACAAATAGATAGCAAACTTTATAAATATTATCAGAACACTTCTTCTATGACAAATCAAAAAAGTCAAGATAGATATAAAATTTTCATAGAAACAAAAAATAAAATACTAGATTTTTTTAATAATATTTACAAACAACAACCAAATATTACAAAAAAAGAAATCTATTATAGTTTTTATTTTGCTATTTGTTTAAGTATTATTCATGATAAAAAAGAATTGAATAAGAATTATAATATAGGGATTAAAAAAATATTCAATAAATTTAATTTATCGATAAAAAAGAAAAAAATAAATCTTTATAAAAAGATTAGAAGATATATGATTATGTTGTTATAAAGTATTTATTAATAAAATATATAAATATAGAAAATTAAATTTTATAAATAGATTCTAAAAACATCATATTTAAATAATAATTGTAAAATTATTAAATTATTTAAAGCTAAATACTAAAGATTAATAGATGGATATGATTTAGTATATTATACAAATATTTAAAGTATAGCAAATAATAAATTAGTATAAAAATCTTAATATTATATAAACTGATAGTTTATATAATAAAATAAAGGATATAAATGCCACTAATATCAATAATCCTACCAACTTATAATGTTGAAAAATATATTGCAAGAGCACTTGAAAGCTGCATAAATCAAACTTTAAAAGATATAGAAATAATAGTAGTAGATGATAAAGGTCAAGATAAAAGCATTGATATTGCAAAAGAATTTGCAAATCGTGATGATAGGATGATGATTGTTCATAATAAAGAAAATTTAAAGCTTTTGCACGCTAGAGCCGAAGGGGTAAAGGTAGCTACAAGCGATTTAATTATGTTTTTAGATCCAGATGATGAATTAGAGCTTAACGCATGTGAGATTGCTTATCGCGCAATGGTTGATGGGGGAGGGTATACTATAGTTGATATGCTTTGTTTTAATTTTTGCAAAATAACAAATAAGGACAAAGTATTTGAAAATATATTTATTGATAATATATATAAAACGAAAGATTTTATACAATATATAATTAATATAAATAAATGTTATTGGAATTTATGTAATAAGGTTTTTAAGAAAAGTTTATATTTAAACATTTTAAAATTTAATTTAAACAACATAATTATGGCAGAGGATGCTTTATGTTTTTTTATACTATTAAACCATGCTAATACTATAAAAACATTAAAAAATAATCTTTATCTATATTATCAAAATAATTTAGATTCTTCAACGATAACAAATGATTTATTAAAATTAGAACGTGCATTAAATGATGAAAAATATGTAATTAATATAATAAATGATTTTAATACTATAGACATCAATATAGTCAAATTAAAAAACAATATATTAAAAAAATTAAAGAATTATCATAATGAAAGAAAAATGATATATTATAATCTGAAATTTCCATATATTAAAAGTATAATAAAAATATTTTACAAAACAATAAAAAAAGTGAAGGTCTAAATATGCAAAAAGTAGCAAGTTTTTGGTATACAAAACCTAATAATAAAAAAACACTAGTGGGGGGGGGTATTTCACAACTTGAAATTTTATGTATTAAATCCTGGCTAGATAATAGATTTGAATTTAATCTATATACATATAATTTAGATGATAAGATTTTTAATTATTTCAAAAATAACTTTTCAAATTTCAAACTTCAAGATGCTAATGAAATTATTAAATTTGAAGATATGTTCAGTGATGATAGGGGTGTTGGAGTTGCTGGATTTAGTGATTATTTTAGATTTAAGATGATTTACAAAACTGGAATCACATGGGTTGATTTAGATATGGTTTGTTTAAATTATTTTAATATAGATAGTGATTATTTATTTATAAAAGAAAAAATAAAAAATGGTAATGAATATTATGAACAAATTACTACTTCTATGATGAAATTCCCGGCAGGTTCAGAATTCGGAGAATATTTAATCACAGAGAGTGAAAAGCTTATTAGTAATAGGAAAGTCATACCTTGGGGTATTATAGGTCCAGAGTTTTTAAATAAAGCTTGTATTGAAAAAGATTTAGAACAATATGCTTTAGGTTATTTGGAAGCTTGTCAAATTTCGTATTATGAAGTAGAAAAATTTGTATTAAAAAATACAAATTTAGATATTAGTCAAAAATGTCTTCATTTATATAATGAGATGTGGCGTGGTATAGGTATAAATAAAAATAATATATATAATAAAAACTCAATATATGAAAAATTAAAAAATAAGTACAGAGTGTATGAGATTTTAGATGATTTAAATTTAAAAAGCACAAAAAATTATCTAGAAATCTTAAAAATTTTATGGAAATTTTCAAAAATAAGAGTTTATGTAAGAAATCCAAAAAGAATATTAAAAACACTTACTTTAAGAAAATAATATAATTATTTGTATATTTGTATATATTTAACATTATATATTGCTATTGTCTTGTGTTTTTAATATAAATAATTAATAAAGTTACAATATTTGCAAAAATATATTTCTTTGGTAACGAAAGATTTAGTGATAATATTAATAATTGGCAAAATGATAAACAACATTATAAAAAACATATAAATTCTCGTATTAATAAAGCCATCAATGAAGGCACAAATATCATTACTATTGATAATATGGAAAAAGAATTTAATAAATTTATTAAAAAAGTAGAAGATTATGACCTTAAAGCTTATAAAGAAGCTTTAAAATTAGATATTAGAGAATGAATGTATTTTAATTGTATTTTGAACATTATCAAATAAATTGCAGTTTTGTATTAATAAACTTAAAGTATTCTAAAGAAAAGGTAAAAATATGAAAAATATAAAATCAGCAATTTATACAAACGAACTAAATATAATAAATATTGAAGCAATGATGTCAAAGGGCTTACCTGCTTTTAATATAGTAGGATTAGCAAGCACTAGTATCAAAGAAAGTGTAGATAGGATAAAATCAGCTTTTGCTAATCTTGATGATTTTACAATGCCTTGCAAAAAAATCGTAATAAATCTAAGCCCATCAGATATTCCTAAAAATGGTAGTTATTTTGATTTAGCAATTGCGCTTTTAGTATATTTTTATGAAAAAGATTTAGATAATGATTATTATGTATTCGGAGAGCTTGGGTTAAATGGAGATATTAAAAGCACTTCGGGGCTTTTTTCTATTTTATTATTTTTAGCTAGATTTAAGCCAAATTCTAAGGTTTTAGTGCCTAAAGACTTAGCAAATGAAGTTAGTTTGATTTATAATTTGCAGTGTTATGCTGTCGGGAATTTACTTGAAGCTTTTGAGTTTTTTACTAGCGAAGATAAGGAAAAATTCAGAATAAACTATAATGAAAATATTTTTAATTCTTTAATCAAAATCAATAATAAAAGTTATATAAAAAATACAAATTACCCACTAGATTTTATAGACATTAGGGGTCAAGAACAAGCAAAATTAGCTTGTAAAATAGCAGCTTTAGGAATGCACAATATTATGCTAGAAGGCTCACCTGGAAGTGGTAAAAGTATGTGCGCTAAAAGGCTAGTTTATATAATGCCGCCGCTTAGCGTTGATGAGATTTTAGAAAATAATGCTTATAGGAGCTTAAATGGCGAGAAGCTTGATTTTTCGTCTATTAGAAGCTTTAGAAGTCCGCATAGAAGCTCAACTATTAGCTCAATTTTAGGTGGTGGGACTAAAAATGCTAGGATAGGCGAAATTGCTTTGGCAAATAATGGGGTTTTGTTTTTTGATGAATTTACTTATTTTAATAAGCAAATTATAGAAAGCCTAAGAGAGCCTTTAGAAGATAATTTAATCAATATCTCAAGGGTTAATTCAAAAATATCTTATAAAACTAAATTCTTATTCATATCAGCCTTAAATCCTTGCCCTTGTGGAAATCTCTTTAAAAAAGAGCAAAATTGCAAATGCCTTGAGCGTGATATTATAAGGTATAAAAGTAAGATTTCAGAGCCGATTTATGATAGGATTGATTTATATGTGGCAGTTGATGAGGTTGATATGAACGCAAAAGCAAGTGTTAGTAGCAAGGATTTAGCTGATGAGATTTTAAAGGCTTTTATATTTCAAAAAGAGATAAGAAAGCAAGATGAGTTTAATGGTAAATTAAGCGATGAAGATATTAAAAAATACTGCATTTTAGAAGATGGTGCAAGAGATGTTTTTAACAAAGCTATTAATAATTATCATTTAAGTGCTAGGGCTGCTAATAAGGTTTTAAAGATTGCTAGGTCTTTGGCTGATTTTGAAGAGAGATTAAAAATAAACGAAAAAGATATAAAAATAGCTTTATCTTTTAGATATAGAGCAAAACATTAGATTTTGATTTTAAATTCTTTAGTTTTAAAGAATTTAAAATTAGTAGTTAAAGTTAAATCAATAATATAACAATTGATTATCACATACAATACTTTTCATACCTTTTAAAGCAGAGAATAAACAATTTTTCTTTTTGTTATATAACTTATATTTTTCTAAATTAAGATTTTCTTTAGATATAACTTTGTTAAAATCTCTTTCAAGTTCTTGAATTAATTTTTAGCTTTTTGTATTGCTGATACTAAGTTTGGATAAGAGTAATTTGTTTCATCTTTTTTTATTAATTCATAATAAGCGTCCAAAAGATATAACAAGCTTTGAAATTATTTATGATTTCGCGCTTTTTGGCAAATTTTTGCCCCATATTTTTTAGTGTTTTTAGCTCCTTATTTTGCTTAAAAATTTTTGTGATTATAAAATAATAAATAATTAAATTCCTTAAAAATTGGTTTTAATAATTTTATTTTTAAGCTTTTATTAAGAATGGGGGGGGGGGGTATTATTATATTTTTAAAATTATTTTAGGAGATATTATGAAAAAATTAGTTTTTTCGTTAATTTGCGTAAATGCTTTTGCAAGCAATTTTGTTGGTTTGGATATTTATGGAGCTAGTTTGGTTGAAGAAAATGGAGTTAGTTTAGAAGATAATTTTGTTGGTAGAGCTGATTTGTATACAAATAGATTTTACACAAATGAAGAAAATCATTTTGTATATGATATTAGATTTACCCACGCTGAAATTAATAGTGATTTTGTAAATTCATATAATGTTAAAGGTAAAATCAAAGATAGCTTTAATAGTTTTTCAGCACTTGGTGGTTATGGAATTTTAGTTGGTAGTGATATTTCTTTATCGTTGTTAGGTGGTCTAGGTTATGCTAGTAGAAGTTTTGAAACTAAGTTTTATAATATTGATACAAATGATATTAATGTTAGTGCAAATTCAATGTTTTTAAAGACTGGTGTTGCTGCTAGAAAGCAATTTGAAAATAATTTTACAATGAGTGGCGGTGTGTATCTTAAATATTATTTTGACACTATAAAAGAAAAAGATTTGAATGCAGAATTTGATATATCTTTAGGCTATACATTTGCGAATAATATTTATGCAGGAGTAAGATTTGGTTATGTTAATGATATTAGCAAAGGCGGTAGCATAGGACTTGCATTAAGCTATAAATTTTAAATTTTACTCAAGCCTTTAAAGGTTTGAGTAAAAATATTTTAATAATCAATTAGCTCTACATAAACTTGCTCTTTATCATCTGTGTAATAAGTTTTATATTTTATTGTAGTTTCGTTTTCTCCACCATTCACAACTATGCCTTTTATCTTGCCATCTGTTATTTTACTGCTTAATTCATTTGGCATAGTTGGATAAACAAATTTCAAATTAGCATTACAATATCTTGCTCTATCATCTTCGTTTTTTAGTGTTACAAAGCTAGAAAAATCCATCTTAACATTAGTGCTTACATATTTTATTATTTGATTCAATAAATCAATTACGGGTTTATAAGCATTTACTGTGTAGCTTTCAGCAAAATTACCATTATATGAATAATCATAATCTTTAAACTCTCGCACTTTAATTATCGTATTTTCTACTTCATCTTGAAATGCTTTAATAACGCCATATTTAAATATTACTTCAGGAGCATTTTCTCTTATAAGCTCTTCTAGGGCTTCAAGTGCTACTTCATCATTGCATTTTGGTGTATTATCAAAAAAAGAAAAATTAAAAGCACTTAAATATGTGCTTAAAAATAAACTAATTATTATTTTTTTCATTGTTACTCCTATTATCTTCAAATATTTTTGCAATAGCTTGAGAGATGTTTTCATTATTTGGGTTATTGTCTAATATAAATAATTTTAAAAACTCAACGCCAAAATGCGATGGGAAAATAAAATAACAATCATTGTGAAAATTATCCTTAGGAAAATGATTTGTCCTTATGCCTATTGATAATTCACCCTTATTTGTCTGTGCTTCACCGACTACTACTTCAAAATATTTATCTTTATAAATTAGTTTGAAAGGATAGTTTTTACTATCAATAAAAGGCTTTTTAACTTCGTTGTTTAAATTATTCATTTATTCATCCTTATTTTAAATATTTTTTATTATCAACTTCTTCGTATTCATCATACTCTTCTTCTTCATAGTATTCTTCATCATACTCTTCTTCTTCAACCATATTATTAGGATCATAAATAAATACTCTATATTCAATAATGTTGTACATAATAGTTAGCAAGATTGTTGATTTTATAAGACTATCTTTACTATAATCCCTACATCTTTTATGGTATTCATAAGTAGTTTCATCATCAGACCTTCTAGGTTTACAAAAGAATGAATGTATATAGAATAAGGTAACTATACCTAATATTATTTTAGTAATAAATGATACTGCAATTTGAAATATACCATTATTGGTTCTAATTGAACATAATAGGTTGTAAAATAGACTTAGCATTAATGCAAATAAACAAGATATTATAGGAAAGATTCCTATTTTATTATCCAAATGCAATAATGCTAATAACATTAAAATAAATATTATTATGTAATTTAATAAACTGCACATAGCATCACAATAATCTCTATATACTGTAATATTAGTTTTATGAAATAATTTACAAATTACAGTTACTAATGTTGTTATTAATGCTGCTACTAAACATCCAAATATAAATTCAGGTAAATATTCAAATACTATTGAATTTTTAGGTTCATTATGATTATAATTAGGCACTTCTTGAGTAGTTTTATAATCATTGTTGTAATTATTAGTAGGTGTTATATTGGGCATTTGCGTAGTAGCAATATTGTCATTATTTAGTTTAATATTCTTATCAATAACACTTGCTAATTCTAACCCTGATTCATTATTGAATAATTCATAATTATATTGCGAATTTTTAGGTATTAGTTTTATAATTTTAACATTACTATTAATAGTAATATCTTGCAAATTACTATTTAAATTAAAATCGCTTATATTGTCACAAGTGACTGCTAAAGTATCTTTAGGATAACTATTGATGCAGCTTAAAAGTTCAGATTGCAATTGATTATTCATTGGTATTCCTTTATTGAAATTTAAAAATGAGAGAATGTTCTTTCATTAAAAATACAAAGTATCTTAATTTGCATTTCTTGCCTTTACTAAGTCTATGATATTATTAACCTTTTCTAGGTTTTTATTTCTTAAAAATACACCTATGCTAAATAAATCTATAAACCAAAATGCACAAACTAATAAATAAAATATAAAAGTAATTTGTGGATCAAATCTAATTAAAAGCGTTGCAATATAACTTATTTGATAAATTATAAGAATTAATAATTTTATAATACCTATTTTAAAATGCCCTACCTTAAATCTTGAAACACCGAAAGATCCTAATACGAAATTGTGCAACCAAAAACATACACTAGGACTATCAAGCTTGTCTTTTTCAAGCATTTTAGCAACTTCTTTAAGCTCGGTTTCGCTTAAACTTTCTAGTTTTTTTAATAATTCTTCATTACTCATAATTGGTTTTGAGTAATTTTGATTTGCTGTAAGAGCTTTTTTAAATCCACCTATTTTCTTAGGCAACTTGTCTTGAATTTGAGAGAATAAAATCGTCGCATTCATTTTTAATCCTTTTAAAATAAAATAAAAACGAGATAATACCCCCCCCCATTCTTAATTTATGCTTAAATATATAATAAGTTTTAAATATATGAATTTTAAATTTATATTTTTTAAGTAAAAATTAAGAATGGGGGGGGGGTATAATAAATTATTTTATGAAAGGAGATATTATGAATAACGCTAATGCAAACCATAAAGCAAATCAAGCTAATGCCAATAAAGGCATTTCAGGTCAAAACCCAGCTCACGCAAAAGTTCATGGAAATCGTGGTGCTCAATTAAATCCAAATAATAAAAAATAATTTTGGATTTACTAGCCTAAAAAGGCTAGTGTATAAAATGTAATTTATTTTGAAGATAGAATGCTTATATAAATTTTACTTTTTCGTTAAACGAAAATCTCATTTTTTTATGCTTTGGTTGCCCGTTTGCTCTATAGCCAAAAGTTAAAACTAAAGCACAAAACTCATCTTTTGGTAAAAATTCTTCATTAATCGGTGCTTCGTCGTATCCTCCGATAATGCAAGAATCAACGCCTAAAGTATGAGCGCAATTTACCATATTTGTAGCTGCTATATAGCATTGTAAAGCTCCATATTCGTGAGCGTTTCTAGTTTCTAAACGCTTTAGATAAGGCGAATATAATTCATAAACTTTATCAAAATCTTCTCTTCTTTTAAGCGCATTTTGAACTACGCTACCCTTTGGGTCAAAATTATTTTTTGCAGCTACAATTACAGCAAAAGCACAAGTTTCAAATTGTCTTTTAGAATTACAAAATTGTTTTAATTTTTCAATGTTTTCAGGACTTTGTAAAACATAAAAAGTCCAAGGCTCAAGCCCTAATGAGCTAGGGCTTAAAATTCCAGCTTCTAAAATAGCATTGATTTTTGCTTGAGAAACTTTTTCGTTATTAAATTCTTTACAAGCAAAACGAGTTTTTAATAAGTGCAAATAATTCATTCTTCGTCCTTTCTAGCTTTTTTTTGAGCTAATATATTTTCTTTATTATCTTCTATTAATAATCTATTTCTTTCTATTAGCTTCATTGCTTCGTTTAATTTATCATCAATTACTGATATTTTTTGTTTTAATAGATTTATTCTTGCGTTGAAATATTGCGTAATTAAAAATGCTATCAGTAAAAATACGATTAGTATAACTAGTAAATACAAGCTTCCCATTTTAATCCTTTATATCAATATAAAATATTGTTTTATTTTCTATATTTTCTATATTTATTACAGAAAAATTGGTATAAATCATATTAGATAATTCTTTAATATTAGTAATATTATTTTGTGCTAATAGCCTTAGAACCCTGCCACGATAGACTTTTGAACTATGAGATAATTGCTTATTATTTTTCATAAAAATAAAAGTTGCGTGCGGAATTTGAATTTTATAATAGTCTTTATAAATATCAGCTCTAAGGTCAATTGCAAATTCTTTTATTATTTCATTTAGATTATTTGTTGTATCTTTTAAATATTCTTTAGCTTGGTTGATTTTGTTTAATTTCACCCCTTGTTTGAGTTTATAAAATGGTATCTCATCATTTGCAAGAATAGGTCCAAAAAGGTTGGAAAATATAATTACATTACCATCAATATATGTTTTTTCTTCATTATTTAAGCTATTGTAATCTAATTCTTTATAACTAACTCCTTGGTATAAAATTATTGCTTTATATAGTTTATTAGAGAAATTATTTAATATATTTTGAGTATTTTTAACACCAAAAATTAATTCTAAATTATCAAAATGATTTATATATTCCTTTATATATGATTTTCTAAATTGAGATTTTATTGAGAGATTGTCTAAATTTAAATTAGTAAAAAATATCTTTAATTCATCTATATTACAAGCATTTAAGCTATTTATTTTTTCTTCACTTGGTGAAAACAAAATTTTCATATTGCTCCTTTTTTTAAAAAAATTATAACTTACTCTTGACAAATGAAAAATTTTTACATATAATGCCGTCTTTCATTTTTGATTTATGCTGGTTTAGCTCAGTTGGTAGAGCAGCTGCCTTGTAAGCAGCAGGTCGGGGGTTCAAGTCCCTTAACCAGCTCCATTTTATTTTTAGCAGTGTTTGACCAGAACAAAAAAGGCTTTATTTTTATAAATAAAGGTGAGTTACTCAAGTGGCCAACGAGGGCAGACTGTAAATCTGCTGGCTTTGCCTTCCGTGGTTCGAATCCACGACTCACCACCATTATAGATGCGGGAATAGCTCAGTTGGCTAGAGCATCAGCCTTCCAAGCTGAGGGTCGCGAGTTCGAGTCTCGTTTCCCGCTCCAACTTTTTTGCAAGAACTGGGAGCTGTAATTTTTATCGCTTCACAAGTTTTTCCAAAAATAGTTTAAGTTTTAGTGTATTTGTTGTCTAAAGTTATAATTTTTCTGAGCGCTCGTATGGCTCAGAGGTAGAGCACTCCCTTGGTAAGGGAGAGGTCGTGGGTTCAAGTCCCACTATGAGCTCCATTTATTCAAAAAGGTAATAATTTTAGACTAGTAATTAATTTTATTAATACGGAGGAAGTATTATGGCAAAGGAAAAATTCTCACGTAATAAACCACACGTGAATATCGGAACAATTGGTCACGTTGACCACGGTAAAACTACTTTAACTGCTGCTATTTCAGCTGTTTTATCAAGAAGAGGTCTTGCAGAGCTTAAAGATTATGATAATATTGATAATGCTCCAGAAGAAAAAGAAAGAGGTATTACAATTGCTACTTCTCATATTGAGTATGAGACTGAAAATCGTCACTACGCTCACGTAGACTGCCCAGGCCACGCAGACTATGTTAAAAACATGATTACAGGTGCTGCACAAATGGATGGCGCTATTCTTGTTGTTTCAGCAGCAGACGGCCCAATGCCACAAACTAGAGAGCACATTCTATTATCACGCCAAGTTGGTGTTCCATATATCGTAGTATTTATGAACAAAGCTGATATGGTTGATGATGCTGAATTATTAGAGCTAGTTGAAATGGAAATTAGAGAATTATTAAGTTCATATGATTTCCCAGGCGATGACACTCCAATCGTATCTGGTTCAGCTTTACAAGCTTTAGAAGAAGCAAAAGCTGGTAAAGATGGCGAATGGTCAGCTAAAATTTTAGAGCTAATGGCTCAAGTAGATAGCTATATCCCAACTCCAGTTCGTGATACTGACAAAGATTTCTTAATGCCAATTGAAGACGTATTCTCAATTTCAGGTCGTGGTACAGTTGTAACAGGACGTATTGAAAAAGGTATCGTTAAAGTTGGAGATACTATCGAAATCGTTGGTATTAGAGATACTCAAACAACAACAGTTACTGGTGTTGAAATGTTTAGAAAAGAAATGGAGCAAGGTGAAGCTGGTGATAACGTAGGTGTATTACTACGCGGAACAAAAAAAGAAGATGTTATTCGTGGTATGGTTCTTGCTAAACCAAAAACTATTACTCCACATACAGACTTTGAAGCTGAAGTTTATATCTTAACTAAAGAAGAAGGTGGTAGACATACTCCATTCTTTAATAACTATAGACCACAGTTCTATGTAAGAACAACTGACGTTACAGGTTCTATTCAGTTAGCAGAAGGCACAGAAATGGTTATGCCTGGTGATAACGTAAGAATTACTGTATCATTAATTCAACCAGTTGCACTTGAAGAAGGTACTCGTTTTGCTATCCGTGAAGGTGGTAGAACAGTTGGTTCAGGTGTTGTATCAAAAATTATTAAGTAATTTAAATGAGTAGGTTTTATACCTACTCTAAAAACTAAAAGGAAATGTTATGAGAATTAAAATTGGTTTAAAATGCGAAGAAACAGGCGATATTAATTATAGTACGTTTAAAAATTCAAAGAATACTACTGAAAAGTTAGAACTTAAAAAGTATTGCCCAAGATTAAGAAAACATACAGTTCATAAAGAAGTTAAGTTAAAAAGCTAATTTTAGGGCAATAGCTCCAACGGTAGAGCGCCGGATTCCAAATCCGATGGTTGGGGGTTCGAATCCCTCTTGCCCTGCCAATTAAAGGTTTTAAAATGGAAAAATTAATAAATTATTTTAAGTTATCAAAAGCTGAGTTAGCAAAAGTATTTTTTCCAACTAAAGGACAAGTAAAAAATGCTTTTATTACGGTAGTTGTTGTAGTTACCGTTATTTCTTTATTTTTAGCTTTTGTTGATTTTATTATGTCTTTTTCATTAAAGAGTATTTTATAAGGGCGCGAGATGAATTTTAAATGGTATGCAATTCAGACTTACGCAGGTAGCGAAATGGCTGTAAAAAGAGCTATTGAGAAATTATGTTATGAAAATGGAATTTCTGATAGATTAAAAGAAGTTTTAGTTCCTACAGAAGATGTTATTGAAACAGGTAAGAATGGAAAACAGAAAATTACAGCAAAATGTTTATATTCTAGCTATGTTTTTGCAAACATTGATTTAGATATAGAGTTATGGCATAAAATTCAAAAATTGCCTAAAGTTGGAAGATTTATTGGAGAATCTAAAAAACCTACTCCTTTAAGTGAGAAGGATGTTAATTTGATTTTAGAAAAAGCTAATAATAAAAAAGCTCCAAGACCTAAAATTTTCTTTGAAAATGGAGAAAGTGTTAGGATTACTGAAGGCTCGTTTGCGAATTTTACAGGTATTGTAGAAGAATACGATATGGTTAGGGGTACTTTAAAACTTAATGTTTCAATTTTTGGAAGAAGTACGCCAGTTGAAATACTATATTCACAAGTAGAAAAAATTATTTAATAAATTAAGGAGTCATTATGGCTAAAAAAGTTGTTGGGGAAATTAAATTACAAATAGCTGCAACAAAGGCAAATCCATCACCACCAGTAGGACCTGCTTTAGGACAACAAGGTGTTAATATTATGGAATTTTGTAAGGCTTTCAATGAGCGTACAAAAGATATGGCGGGATATAATATTCCAGTAGTTATAACAGTATATGCTGATAAAAGTTTTACATTTATAACAAAACAACCACCTGCTACAGATTTAATTAAAAAAGCTGCAGGTATTTCAAAAGGAACTGATAATCCTTTAAAAAATAAAGTAGGTAAGCTAACAAAAGCTCAAATACTTGAAATTGTTGATAGAAAAATTGCTGACTTAAATACAAAAGATCGTGAGCAAGCTGCTAAGATTATTGCAGGTTCTGCTAGATCAATGGGTGTTGAAGTAGTAGATTAATAAGAACCTAACCGCCGGGTTAAGGCGGAAGCACTTTAAAAAATGCGGAGAAAAATATGGCAAAAAAAGCAAAAAGAATTCAAGAATTATTAAAAAAAGTTGATTTAACAAAAGAATATTCACTAAATGATGGTATTAAAGTTATTAAAACTTTATCATCAGCTAAATTTGATGAAACCGTTGAAATAGCAATGAAATTAAATGTTGATCCAAGACATGCTGATCAAATGGTAAGAGGTTCAGTAGTATTACCAGAAGGAACTGGCAAAAAGGTTCGTGTAGCTGTGATTGCAAAAGATATTAAAGCTGATGAAGCGAAAGCAGCAGGAGCTGATATTGTTGGTGATGATGATTTAGTAGAAGAAATTCAAAAAGGTAATATTAATTTTGATGTATTAATAGCAACTCCAAATTTAATGGGGCTAGTTGGTAAAGTTGGCCGTATTTTAGGACCTAAAGGTTTAATGCCAAATCCTAAAACAGGAACAGTTACTATGGATGTAGCTCAAGCTGTTAAAAATGCTAAGTCAGGACAAGTTAATTTCCGTGTAGATAAACAAGGAAATATTCATGCTGGTTTAGGTAAAGTTAGTTTTTCTGAAGAAAAATTATTAAATAACGTTAGTGCTTTTGTAAAAGCAATTAATAAACATAAACCTGCAACTGCAAAAGGTAGATATATTAAGAGTGCAACTCTATCTTTAACAATGAGTCCAGGTTTAAAACTTGAAACTCAAGAATTATTAGATTTAAAATAATTTTTTCTATGAATAGCTATTTTTTAAACTTTTTATGTTAAAAATATAGCTATTCTTTTTCAAATTTTTATTTTAGTTTTTTTGCGTAAAGAATTTAAATAAAAATTTGATTTGTGACAGCCGAGGTTTATTACTTAATTGACTTTTGTCTCTCTGCTTAAATCATAAATCGGAAAGGAGAAACGATGACAAGAAACCAAAAAGAAGAACTAATAGCTAGACTTTCTGATGAATTTACAACAAACAATGCTGTTGTTGTTTGTAATTATAAAGGTATTATTACTAAGCAATTAGAAGTATTACGTGATTCTGCAAGAGTTGCTAATGTTAAAGTAGAAGTTATTAAAAATACTTTAGCTAGTATTGCTTTAGAAAAATCAGGCAAAAATGGTTTAACACTTAAAGATACAAATATTTATCTTTGGGGAGAAGACGCGTTAGCAGTTACAAAAGTAGCAGCTAAATTTGCTGAAAAAAATAATGCGTTTGAAGTTAAGTTTGGTCACATAGATGGTGAAGTTGCAGATGCTAATAAAATTACTGCATTATCTAAAATGCCATCTCGTGAAGAGTTACTTGCTATGTTATTGCAAGTTTGGAATGCGCCGATTCAAAATTTCACAATCGGTTTAAATGCACTTAAAGAAAAAAAAGAACAAGAATAATTTTATAAAGGATAAAAAATGGCAATTACAAAACAAGATGTATTAGAATATATCTCAAATCTAAGTGTTTTAGAACTATCTGAATTAGTTAAAGAATTTGAAGAAAAATTTGGTGTTAGTGCAGCTCCTGTGATGGTTGCTGGTGCTGTAGGTGGTGCTGCAGCTGCTGCTGAAGAAGAAAAAACAGAATTTAACGTTGTGTTAGTAGATTCAGGTGCTAACAAAATTAATGTTATTAAAGTAGTACGTGCATTAACAGGATTAGGCTTAAAAGAAGCTAAAGATGCTGTTGAAGGTACTCCATCAACATTAAAAGAAGGTGTTAGCAAAGCAGATGCTGAAGAAGCTAAAAAACAACTTGAAGAAGCTGGCGCTAAGGTTGAACTTAAATAATTTATTTAGCCCTATTTTTAGGGCTATTTTTGTATTGTGTTGTTTTTACAACAAAACTATTCTTTCAAAACTTACCAAGAGGTACATATATGTTAAATAGCTTACATTCAGGAAACAGATTAAGGGTGGATTTTTCAAACGTTCCACAGCAAATTGAGATTCCAAATCTATTACAATTACAGCAAAAAAGCTTTGATTATTTTTTAAATATTGGTAATGAAGACAGGGAAAGTGGTATAGAAAAAGTTTTTAAATCTTTTTTTCCTGTTAGTGATTCTCAAAATAGATTAAGTTTAGATTACGTATCTTGTGAATTTGTAAAGCCTAAATACACAGTAAGAGAGTGTATGGAAAGAGGTCTTACGTATGCAGCTAACTTGCGTGCAAAAATTCGCTTGACGTTATATGATAGAGATGAAAAAACTGGTGAAAAAATTGGAATTAAAGATATAAAAGAACAAGATATTACTATTCGTGATATACCTTTAATGACAGATAGAGTTTCTTTCGTTATCAATGGGGTTGAAAGAGTAGTTGTAAATCAGCTTCATAGAAGTCCAGGTGTTATTTTTAAAGAAAGCGAAGAAGGTAATAAATTACTTTATTCTAGCCAAATTATACCTGATAGAGGAGCTTGGATTTATTTTGAATTTGATTCAAAAAATATTTTATATGCAAGAATTAATAAAAGAAGAAAATTCCAAGCAACACTTTTATTAAGAGTATTAGGATATAGCAAAGAAGATATTATTCAATTATTTTATCCAATTCAAACAATAACACTAAAAAAACATAAATTCTATACAAAATTTGATATTAATGCTATAGGCGATAGAGTTGAATTTGATTTAATTAATGAAAAAGGTGAAGTTGTTCACGAAGCAGGTAAGAAATTAACTAAAAGAAAAATTAAAGAACTTGAAGAATCAGGTTTAAAATTAATAGAATATCCTGTTGATATTTTGGCTAATCGTCAATTAGCAGAGCCTGTATATGATAAAAATACTGGGGAATTATTATTTGATACTCTTACAATGCTTGATGAAGATAAACTAATTGCTTTAGTTCATAATGGTAGTGATTTTAAAATAGCTAATGATGTTGGTTCAGGAATTGATGATTCAATGTTAAAAACTCTTCAAAATGATTTAGATATGTTTAAATCATTTAAGCGTTCAGAAAACTATGAAAACGAAGAAGAATTTGCAATAGCTAAAATATTTAGAGTATTAAGACCAGGTGATCCTGTTGTTTTAGAAGCAGCAAAAACTTATATTTTAGATATGTTATTTAACCCTGAAAGATACGATATAACAAGAGTTGGTCGTATGAAAATGAACCACAAATTAGGACTTGATGTTCCTGAATATGTAACCGTTTTAACTAGAGAAGATATAGTAAAAACTATTCAATATCTTTACAGAATTAAATCAGGTCGTGGATATTTAGATGATAGAGACCATTTAGGAAATAGAAGAATTAGAGCTATTGGTGAGTTATTAACTAATGAATTACACATAGGTTTTGCGAAAATTCAAAAAGGTATTAAAGATAAATTAAGCTCAATTACTACTCCTATTGAAGAATTAATGCCAAGTGATTTAGTGAATTCAAAAATGATTACTTCTACACTACTTGATTTCTTTACGGGCGGTCAGTTATCACAATTTATGGATCAAACAAATCCACTTAGTGAAGTTACACATAAAAGAAGATTATCAGCTTTAGGTGAGGGTGGTTTAGTGAAAGAAAGAGCAAGTTTTGAAGCTCGTGATGTTCACACAACTCATTATGGAAGAATTTGTCCTGTTGAAACTCCAGAAGGTCAAAATATCGGTCTTATTAACTCGCTTTCAACTTATGCAAAAGTTAATGATTTAGGTTTTGTTGAAGCTCCTTATAGAAAAGTTGTAGATGGTAAAATAAGCGATGAAATCGTGTATTTAACTGCTACTCAAGAAGAAGGAATTTGTATTGCACCAGCTTCTACGAAAGTAGATGAAAATGGAAATATTGTTGATGATTTAATTGAAGCTAGAATAGATGGAGAAACGATACTAGCAAAACGCGAAGATGTAGGACTTATTGACCTTACTTCAGGAGCTATCGTTGGACTTGCAGCTTCGTTAATTCCTTTCCTAGAACACAATGACGCAAACCGTGCGCTAATGGGTTCAAACATGCAGCGTCAAGCAGTTCCATTGCTTACTGCTACTGCTCCAATAGTTGGAACAGGTATGGAAAGAGTAGTAGCAAGAGATGCGTGGGAAGCAATCAAAGCTAAGCGTTCAGGTAAAGTAGAAAAAGTTGATAGCAATAATATATTTATATTAGGCGAAGATGATAATGGTTTATATATAGACCATTACAAACTAGAAAAAAACTTAAGAACAAACCAAAATACAACATTTTCTCAAAAACCAATTGTAAGAAAAGGCGATATAGTAAAAGTAGGACAAGTAATTGCAGATGGTCCTTCTATGGATCAAGGAGAGCTTGCTATTGGTAAAAATGCTTTAATTGCATTTATGCCTTGGAATGGTTACAACTACGAAGATGCTATTGTAATGAGCGAAAAAATGATTCGTGAAGACGCATTTACTAGTGTTCATGTTTATGAAAAAGAAATAGAAGCTCGTGAATTAAAAGATGGCGTTGAAGAAATTACTCGTGATATTCCGAATGTAAAAGATGAAGATATAGCACATTTAGATGAGAGCGGTATTGTAAGAATCGGAACACATGTAAAACCTGGTATGATTTTAGTAGGTAAAGTTTCTCCTAAAGGTGAAGTAAAACCAACTCCTGAAGAGAGATTATTAAGAGCGATTTTTGGAGAAAAAGCAGGTCATGTAGTTAATAAATCTTTATATGCAGGTGCTAGTGTTGAAGGCGTTGTAATTGATGTAAAAGTATTTACAAAAAAAGGTCATGAAAAAGATGCTCGTGCAAAAGCAGCTCAAGATGCTGAACGCTTAGTATTAGAAAAAGACTATCATGATAGATTATTAATGATGGATAGAGAAGAAAATCTAAAGATTGCTAAATTATTAAAAGAAACTCCTTTAGAAAAAGCTGAAACTATAGGTGGAACATCTTATAAAAAAGGTGAAATCGTAAAAGAAGATGATTTATCTAATTTAAATCGTTTTGCTATCGGAAGCATTATTAAAGCTTATCCTAAAGATGTGCAAGCTTATTATGAGAATTTAAAAAATCATTTCCAAAATGAGAAAAAAGCTTTAAAACAAGAGCATGATGAAAAATTAGAAATATTAGAAAAAGATGATATTTTACAAAATGGTATAGTAAAACTTGTAAAAGTTTATATAGCAACTAAGCGTAAGTTAAAAGTTGGGGATAAAATGGCAGGTCGTCACGGAAATAAAGGTATAGTTTCTTGCATAGTTCCTGAAGTTGATATGCCTTATTTACCTGATGGAAGACCTGTTGATATTGTTTTAAATCCACTAGGTGTTCCAAGCCGTATGAATATAGGTCAAATTCTAGAAAGCCATTTAGGTTTAGTAGGACTTAGACTAGGAGAACAAATTCAAGAAATATTTGATGCAAAAAGAGCTGATTTTATTAAAGAATTACGCCAAAAAATGATTGATATTTGCGATATTTCAAGATTAATGGACGCTAAAGTTTATCTTAAAGATATGAGTGATGATGAGTTTATTCGCCACGCAAGAGATTGGAGTAAGGGCGTTAAATTTGGAGCTCCTGTTTTTGAAGGTGTAACTGCAGAAGAATTTAAAAAGCTATTTGAAATGGCTAGAATAGATATGGATGGCAAAAGTGAGCTATACGATGGTCGCACAGGCGAAAAGATGAAAGAGCGTGTAAATGTGGGCGTTATGTATATGCTTAAACTTCACCACTTAGTAGATGAGAAAGTTCACGCAAGAAGTACAGGTCCATATAGTCTTGTTACACAACAACCTGTTGGTGGTAAAGCATTATTCGGAGGTCAAAGATTTGGAGAGATGGAAGTTTGGGCATTAGAAGCTTATGGTGCAGCACATACCTTAAGAGAAATGCTAACTATTAAATCTGATGATATTGATGGAAGATTTGCAGCGTATAAAGCACTTGCAAAAGGCGAAAATGTAACTTCAGCAGGAATTCCTGAGACATTTTTTGTTCTTACAAACGAGCTAAAATCTTTAGCTTTAGATGTTGAGATTTATAAAGAGGATAATGATGATGAATAAGAAATATAAAAAAATCCAACTTAACGAAGAAGAAAAACCAAGTCAATTTGATGCCATAGGGTTTAAAATAGCTAGCCCTGAGGCTATTCGTTCATGGTCATTTGGTGAAGTAAAAAAACCAGAAACTATAAACTATCGCACACTTAAGCCTGAAAGAGATGGCTTATTTTGTGCTAAGATTTTTGGACCAATTAGAGATTATGAGTGTCTTTGCGGAAAATATAAAAAAATGCGTTTTAAAGGCGTTAAATGTGAAAAATGTGGAGTTGAAGTAACTACAAGTAAAGTTCGCCGCACTAGAATGGGTCATATTGAATTAGTTACTCCAGTGGCTCATACTTGGTATTCAAATGCAATACCTGCAAGAATTTCAACACTTTTAGATATTTCTACAAAAGATTTAAGCCGTGTTTTATACTATGAAGCATATATTGTAGAAGCTGTTGGAGATGCGCATACTGCAACTTATGATGATAATAAAAAAGTTACAAAATATAGCGTAATCAGCGAAGAACAATTCCAAGCTTTAAATGAAAGATATGAAGATACTGGCTTTAAAGCTAGAATGGGTGGAGAAGTAATTCATGATTTATTAGCTGAACTTGATTTAGTAGATATGGTAAGAGAATTAAAAGAAGCTTGCGAACTAGCTCCAAAATCAAAAAAACCTGCAATTATTAAAAAATTAAAAATTGTAGAAAGCTTTTTAGCAAGTTCTCAAAGTGGAGAAGGAAATCGCCCTGAATGGATGATGATTACATGCTTACCTGTTTTACCACCTGATTTACGCCCATTAGTGTCTTTAGATGGTGGAAAATTTGCTGTTTCTGATGTGAATGATTTATATCGCCGTGTAATTAACAGAAACTCTCGTTTAAAAAGATTAATTGAACTTGATGCGCCTGAAATTATTATTAGAAACGAAAAAAGAATGCTTCAAGAAGCTGTTGATTCATTGTTTGATAACGCTAGAAAACAAACAGGAGCAGCTAAAGGTGCGAATAAAAGAACTCTAAAATCACTTACTGAAATCATCAAAGGTAAGCAAGGACGCTTTAGACAAAACCTACTTGGAAAGCGTGTTGACTTTTCAGGTCGTAGCGTAATTGTTGTTGGCCCAAAACTTAGAATGGATCAATGTGGCTTACCTAAACAAATGGCTTTAGAATTATTTAAACCACATTTATTAGCTAAACTTGAAGAAAAAGGTTATGCAACTACGGTTAAACAAGCTCATAAAATGATAGGCGAAAAGACTAACGAAGTATGGGAATGTTTAGAAGAAGTAGTAAAAGATCATCCTGTAATGCTAAACCGTGCACCAACTCTACACAAGCTTTCAATTCAAGCTTTCCATCCGGTGCTAGTTGAAGGTAAAGCTATTCAGTTACACCCTTTAGTTTGTGCTGCATTTAACGCTGACTTTGACGGCGACCAAATGGCTGTGCATGTTCCACTTAGCCAAGAAGCAATAGCAGAATGTAAGATATTAATGCTAAGCTCAATGAATATTTTATTACCTGCAAGTGGTAAGGCTATAACAGTTCCATCACAAGATATGGTTTTAGGTATTTATTATCTATCGCTTGAAAAAACAGATGCAAAAGGTGCTAATAAGATTTGCACTGGTGTTGATGAAGTATTAATGGCTATGCAAACAGGCTCACTTGATATTCATGCTACAATTAAATCAGTTGTAAATGGTAAGAGTATTAAAACTACTGCGGGTCGTTTAATTATCAAATCAATTTTACCTGATTTTGTTCCTGAAGAATTATGGAATAAGGTTTTAAAGAAAAAGGATATCGGAGCATTAGTTGATTATGTTTATAAAAATGGTGGCTTAGAAATTAGCGCAAGTTTCCTTGATAATCTTAAGAATTTAGGTTTTGAATACGCTACAAAAGCTGGTATTTCAATTTCTATTGCTGATATTATTGTTCCTGATGAAAAGAGTGATAATATAGAAAATGCAAAAGCAAAAGTAAGAGAAATCCAAAACTCATTTAACCAAGGTCTAATCACTGCTAGTGAGCGTTACAATAAAATTATTGATATTTGGAAAAATACTAATAATGAATTATCAAAAAATATGATTAATTTAATGAAAAACGATAAAGCAGGATTTAACTCAATTTATATGATGGCTGATTCAGGTGCTAGGGGTTCAACGGCTCAAATTTCACAGCTAGCAGCTATGCGTGGTCTTATGGCTAAACCTGATGGTTCTATTATTGAAACACCAATTACTTCAAACTTTAGAGAAGGGCTAAATGTTCTTGAATACTTTATCTCAACTCACGGAGCTAGAAAAGGTCTTGCGGATACTGCGTTAAAGACCGCAAGTGCAGGACACTTAACAAGAAAGCTAATTGATGTTGCTCAAAATGTGAAAATCACTATGAATGATTGTGGAACTCACGAAGGTATAGAAGTTAGTGAAATTACTGCTGATGGTGTTGTAGTTGAAAACTTACACGATAGAATTATAGGTAGGGTTTTAGCTGATGATGTTATTGATCCAATTAGCAATGAAGTATTATTTAATGAAGGCACATTAATTGATGAAGTAAAAGCAAAAAGCATTGTTCAAAGCAATATCAAATCAGTTACAATTAGAACTCCAATTACTTGTAAAGCTAAAAAAGGAATTTGTGCTAAGTGCTACGGAATTAGCCTTGCTGAAAGTAAGTTGGTTAAAACTGGTGAAGCTGTTGGTATTATTTCAGCTCAATCAATCGGTGAGCCAGGAACTCAGCTAACACTTAGAACTTTCCACAGCGGGGGAACTGCTACAACTGATATGCAAGATAGACAAGTAGAAGTTAAGAAAGAAGGTTTCATAAGATTTTATAATGTTCAAACTTATAAAAATAATGAAGGCAAACAAATTATCGCAAATCGTAGAAATGCAAATATCCTTTTAGTTGAGCCTAAGATTAAAGCTCCATTTGATGGAAGTATTTCATATATTAATGCGCACGATGATATAACTATAGTTGTAAAATCAGGTAAAAAAGAGCAAAAATATATTTTAAGAAAACACGATGTTGCAAAAATCAACGAATTAGCTGGTGTTAGTGGAAACTTATTAGGAAAGCTTTATTTACCTTATAAAGAAGGTGATAAAGTTGTTGAAAATGAAAGTATAGTTGAAGTTATTAAAGAAGACTATAACATTCCAAGACGTATTCCTTACGCATCAGAATTATTAATAGAAGATGGAGCACCAGTAGCTCAAGATATTAGAGCAAATGCGGTTGGTAAATTAAACTATTACATTCAAAAAAGCGATGGTTTAGAAAAAATTGAGCTTAAAAAAGGTCATATAGTTAATGAAAAAGGTTTATTTGTAATTATTTCAGATGGAAATGATAGAGAAGCTATTCGCCATTATGTTCCAAGAAAATCTAAAATAGAATTTGGAAGTAATGAAATAATTAAAAACGCTAATGATTTAATAGTTACAGATGCAAGTAATGAAAGCCATATAATAGCTCAATGGGACCCATATAATAACCCTATAATAGCTGAGAGTGATGGTGTTGTAAGCTTTGTAGATATTGAACCAGGCTTTAGTGTTGAAGAGCAAACTGATGAATTAACAGGAAATAGCTCTTTAGTAGTTAATGAATATTTACCTGCTAGTATGAAACCTGCTATTGTGATTACAAAAGATGATGGAAGCACAATCAGATATCAACTAGAATCAAAAACCGTTATTTATGTAAATAATAATGAAAAGGTAAAAGTAGCTCAAATTCTAGCTAAAACTCCAAAGGCAGCAACTAAGTCTAAGGATATTACGGGTGGTCTTCCAAGAGTTACTGAATTATTTGAAGTAAGAAAGGTTAAAAACCCTGCTACATTAGCTGAGATTGATGGAATTGTAAGACTAGGTCAAGCTAGCCGTATGCGTCAAGTTATTACTATAGAAGGTGCTGATGGCAATTTAGTTGAGCATACAATTGACCGCCATAGCCAAATCCAAGTAAGAGATGGTGAGATGGTTCATGCAGGTGAGCGTTTAACTGATGGAACAATTACAAGTAATGATATTTTAAGAATATTAGGCGAGAAAGCATTGCACCATTATTTAATTAGTGAAATTCAGCAAGTTTATAGCGGACAAGGCGTTGCAATTAGTGATAAACATATAGAAATTATTATTTCACAAATGTTAAGACAAGTAACCATTATAGATAGTGGAGATACTAAGTTTATAGTAGGCGATGTAGTAAGTAAGCGTAGATTTGCTGAAGAAAACGAAGCTGTTATGAAATTTGGTGGAAGTCCAGCTATTGCAGAACCGCGCTTAACGGGTGTTACTCGTGCGTCAGTTAGCAGTGATAGTATTATCTCGGCTGCTTCGTTCCAAGAAACTACTAAAGTATTAACTGAAGCTAGTGTAACTGGTAAAGTAGATTATTTAGAAGACTTAAAAGAAAACGTTGTTTTAGGTAGAATGATACCTGTTGGAACGGGACTTTATTCAAGAGCAAAATTACAAATTCATAAAAACGACTAATTGTAAGGGGATATAATCCCCTTATTTATTATTAATATCACAATACATTTTCTAATTACAATATTTAAATAAATATGAATATTTTAAATAGCTATAATTTTTAACTACATTTTTTAGCTTTCAAATCTTGTTTTAAATTCTTTAAAATTAGTAGAATTTAAATAAATGCTTTAGATATTTTTATTGATATTTTTCATATTATATATTCTATTTAAAGGTATTTAAAAAATACAATGATTTTAAAATATAAAAATAGTATTATTTTAAAATATTATAAAAAGTGGGGTAAAAATGGCTTTTGAAAATGTAGTAATCACAAAAGAACTTGATGAAAAATATAAATTATCTAAAATATTTAACATTTACAATAGAAGGTATAAAACTATTCCAGAAAGAAAAAAGTTTTTATTTGATAGTGATAAAGAGTGTTTTTTGCTTGAATGCTACCATTATGAAGACCCAGAGTTTGATCATGCTTATCTTAGCAAGGCTGTGTATATTATGTGGTACCAAAATACCTTTATAGAGCTTGTGATAGATTATAATTTGCACGAGATGATTGGAAACGAGATGTATGATTATATCTATGAGATTTTAGATATAAAAGTGCTTGATTCTACTATTAAAGATAACAAAGAAGGCTTTAATGTAATAGGGTATGATTATATATGTAGAGTTTTAGACATTAAAGATAAATCACCGCTTAGCAAAGATGAAATCTTTAGCGTAGTAAAAGATGCTTTGTTAGCTTGTAAAGGCTATGGAAGAAAAGTATATGTTTTAGATGAGATAACTAAACAAAAGTTAGAACAAACAAAACTATCATTAGATGAGGCAAACGAAATTTTGGATATTGCTGATGATACAGGGTATTTTGATTATATAGCAAAGCATTTAGATTTAAGATATCTTGGAGTTTTTAATAAATACACCGTTTTTTGCGAAGGGGTAAATGATATAAAAGATACAAGAAGTATTGATAAAACTATCGCTTTAAAGTTTTTGGATATTGATACAAATATAAGCTTGAAAAACGCTTTTATAAGGGTTTTTGATATAGACGAGCAAAGCTTGTTAAAAACCTTAAAAAGCGATATGTTTAAGTGTGTTGATATTTATAATATATTTAGCTCTCGCTTAAACAAAGAATTACATGATACAAAAGAATACAAAGCTTATGTGGAATTTGAAATTATGTATGAGACTCTTTTAAAGCGTTTTGCACGAGAGACATCAGGTGCAGTGCGTGTGATAGTAAGCGATAATCCTAGTCATAGTTTTGTTCATGCTACTTGTAAAGAGATTATGAAAAATGAAAATATAACTATGATAAATGATATACCAAAGAAGTTTTATCATGATTGTGCATGGTATTATGAGGATTTGCTTGATGCTTTTAGACGCGAGAAGGAATTTTTCAAAGAACATGTAAAAGAAACAGAACTACTTCTAAAACAATTGTCAATATATAAAAAATACGGCGTGCGCGGTTTTAATATTTTTAGATTTTTTTATAAATACTATGATAAAGCTTTTAGATTTTTTAACAAATACTACAATCCTTTTATGAAAGTTGTTATATTTGGTTTGCAGTTAGCTTGTGTTTATTTTGTTATTAGATTAGTTATTGTTTTGCTTAAGATTTTTGGTTTGATTTAGTGTAATAAAGAATGTATTATTACTAAATTAACTTTATTTTAAAGGTAAGATATGAATGAGTTTTTAATATATCTAACATATTTTTTAGATAATTTACATGGTTTAGCTAGTGGGATTATTAGTATTTTAATTCCTATAGATTATGTGCCATTTTTTATTACCTATCCTACGCTTTTTGCCCTTACATTTTTTATAGGAATGAACCTTTATCCTAGATTTATAATAGCTTTATATATTTTATTTTTTTATTTGGTTATAAGAGTTGGGCTTATTGATAGAGATATCGGTGGGGGATTTGTAGTTTTACAACTATTGCTACCAATTGTATTTTCACTATTAATTTGGTGGTTTTATAAGTTAATAATGAAACAAAATCAAAAATTTATTCAAGTTATCTTTTATTTTTTCTCATTTTTAATGATTGCCTTTCACGGAATATTATTCATAAGTCATTTTAATTTACAGCAAAGTCCAAAACACGAAGTAACAGAACTTAAAAAACCAAATACCTTATTATTAAGCACAATTGAAAAGCAAAACTATACGATAGATGGAAAATTTTTTAAAAGTGTAAAATTGATAGTTGATAAAGAAGTGCAATTATATGAAAATTATAAAAAATATGAAAAACGCTTTGAAGAAGAAGCTTCAAAATTACCAACTAGACTTAGTAAAGATAAGCTAATAAATTATGATATTTATGGTTATTTTGTGCCTTGTAACTATGCAAAATCATATATGTCTTTTAGAGAGCTAAAAATCCCAGAGCATCCTGATTTTGATAGAATTTATGATTCTTTTGCTAGGTTATTTGTTGATAATTATTATCTTAGTTTAGACAATTATATAAGTGATTGCTCTAATGATGTTTATACAAATTATTTAAATAAATTAAAAGGAGAATTAAAATGAGTTGTGGTTTAGAATACACATTTTTATTTTTAATATAATTATTTGAATTATTTTTCATAATTAAATATATTAAACAAAATATTTTTATATTAATTATGCAAAAAAATATCAAGAAATATTCTTATTTTTAAATGAAGTAAAAAAGCAAATATTAATAAGATACAACTAGCTAAATATAACTAAAAGAATTTAAATTAGTGATAAAATCACAAGTATTATCTGATATAAAATAAAACATTTTGTTACAAGGAAATTAAAGTGGAAATTATCAATAAAAAGTGTGATATTTGTTCTTATAAAATCTCAAAATTAACTTATAAAAAAGATTTAGGATTTGTTAGTCTAAAATGTCCTAATTGCAATGCCTTGTATAGATTAAAAGACAAAATGTCTTTTGTTATGATAGATGCTGCTTTAGTAGATATTTCTCGTTGGGTTTGTGCATTGCTTTCTATTGTGCCTATTGCTTTATTGGATAAATTTATTAATAGCAGAATTATTCAAGTAGCAATATGGTTTTTAACTTTTTTGATTATTGCAAGTATTTTTTCATTCATTCATGATTATTTAGAATTGTTTATATTTTCAAAATTTGTTTTATTTGATAATAGTGAAACAATTGAAATTAAAAAATCTAGGTTAAACAAATTAAAAGACTTTATGATTAATCTTAGTAAAAATATAAATATATTTTATAAAAAGTGTGATATTTGTTCTTGTAAAATCTCAAAATTAACTTATAAAAAAGATTTAGGATTTATTAGTCTAAAATGTCCTAATTGCAATGCTTTTTATATTTTAAAAAGCAAGATTAATGGCTTTTCTTTTAGCAATGCTTTGAGTGTTATTTTTGGTTTTATTAGCGCTATTATTACAATAATTTTTGCCACTTCAAATAAGAATTTAGCTAATGAAAATTTTGTATTTTTTATCTTTATATTATTTGCGATTTTTTTAATATCTATTGCTATTTTTTCTATTATTGAGCGTTATTTGAATATATTTATATTTTCTAAGTTTTTCTTGGTTGAAGATTTGAGTAAAATCAAAGCTAAAAGTAAAACAATAATAGACTATATTTTAAGCAAATTTAAATTCTTATAAATCATCACAAGCTTTAATTTATCAATGTTTGTTTAAAGTGTTCTTTTAAAGATTTAATAATAGAAATAACTACGAAATAATACAATAGACAAACTTTTTTATACCTGTTATCTAACTGAAAATATTTAATTTAATCTTAAAATATTAGTAGTTCTTAAAACTATATTTTGGTATTACAAAATAAATATAATATTTTTATTTGATTATATGATTTATGCCTTTTTTAGTAAAGTTAGTAATAATTTTGGCTTTGTTTAATACTTGCAAATTTGCTTAAATTTGTCCTTTGTTTTTACTAATTTTTCTTATTTTTATATTATGAAAATTTATTTTCTTAAGTATATTTCATCGGTATCAATTTCAACTAAACAAATAATCAAATTTATAATTTAGTTCTAGTAAAGCTCATAACATATTTAAGACCTTTTTAGCGGCTTTTACACCTTCATACCATAATTTATGTCTTTTTAATACATATTTAGCATCAATTTTTCCACCAAACATAGCACCTAAAAGTGCTCTATTAGTCTTAAAAACAAAAGCAAATAAATGTATAAATATCCAAAAAATCATTAAAAACATTCCAATATTATGTAGTAATGCTACTAAAAATATAGAGTTTTCACTAATTGAAATTCCTGCTAAATTTTTATAAGTTTTAATAAGCCCTGTAATAATCAAAACAGCCATAATAATTACAAGTCCTAAATACGCAAGGCGTTGTTCTGGTAGGTATTTTTCGCAAGGTTCTTCTTCTTTGTTAAAAATTATTGCATAGATTAATTTTATGCTTTTTTTAATATCACCTTTTTTTGGAAGCATTGAAAAATCTTTGCGTAAAATATAATATGTAATATGCAAAAACACAAAAAATATCAAGCTAATACTAAAAATATAATGAATCATCAAACTAATATAATAATCCACACTCCAAGACATTAAAGGTAATTTATAAATCATATATCTTTTTGCGACAGGCATTTGCAAAATACCACTAAAAATCAATGCAAAAACACTAATCATTATTCCTAAATGAGTTATTTGATTAAATATACTTTGTCTTTTAATTTTCATTTTTTTTCCTTAGTAAAACACCTGCTAAAACACCTGCAATCGGGCTTAATAAAACACTTTTAATAATTTTGTCATTACTGGTTATTTTGTTATTTATATCTACTTTCATATGTGCTATTCCTTGAGTGTTGTTTGCGTGTTTTTTGCTTATTGCTTCTTGAATTTTTTCAAACGAAATCGGTGATACATAAAAAGTCGCAGTTCCGCCGTTTTGTTTATCTCCGTAAATATATGTGCCATCATCTTTGGCTAAATCTTTATATTCTTGTGCCTTTTTTAGGGCTAGTAATTTTATTTTTTCCTTATTTGCATATATCATTGCGTTTTTAGGACAAGCACTCACACAAGCAGGAATGCTAATATCAGCACATAAATCGCATTTATACATAACTCCGCCACCTGCTAATTTAGGTGCTATTTTAAGATAAACTCCAACTCCTGCTTGTCGTTGTGGTATGTGCCAAGGGCAAACATCTTTACATTTTGCTCCACCAAAACAAACATTAGGGTTAATCTTAACTGCTGAATTATCTTTGCTAATTGCTCCAAAAGGACATATTTTAAGGCAAGTTGGGTCATCACAATGCATACAATGTCTTGGGATATTTATATTTTTATTATCTATGTTTAATTTTTCAACATAGATGAAATTATAAGGATTTAGCCTATTAATCTCATCTTTTTTGTCTTGAAATCTTCGTAAAATTTTTGTGGATAATAATTTGGTATTTCGCTAATTGGTTTAGGAAAAACATCTTTATTTTTTAATTTACAAGCACTTACGCATAAAGGTGTTGCTAAATTAGCACAGCCATCGCAAAGGCTTAAATCAATTAGTTTTGCCATTGTTTCTTGATTAGTATTCGCAAAAACCTTGCTTACACTAGCAATTCCTGCGATTTTTAAAAAATTCCTTCTATTTAAACTCATAATATTCCTTTTTTTGATAAAGTATAAGAGTTTTTAAAATTATGTATGTGATAAAGTTACAATGAAAAAGATTGAAGATTTTTTAAATTCTATATTTACAAATAATGAGCTAATTAAAAAATGTTTAGAAAAAGGTCTTTTTAAGACTTATAAAAAAGGTGATGATTTATGGGATTGTCAAGGGCTTATATTTATAATTGATGGAAGTATTAAGATATTTATTGATAATGGCATTAGAAAGATTGATATTTTTAATTTATCAAATGATGAATATTGCTTATTATCAGCTTCTTGCGTGCTAAATAATATTAGTTTTGATGTTAATATTGAGTTTGTAAAAAATACTAATGTTTGGGTAATTCCTAGCAAAGATTTAGAAGAATTAAGCGAAAAATATTTAGAATTTAAACAGCTAAAATTAGACATTATTTCTAAAAGACTTAGCGAAATTATGCAATTTTTAGAAGATTTTGCTTTTATGCCGCTTTCAAATCGTGTTTTAAAATATATAAAAGATAATGCAAGTAATAATGAATTAAAAATCACTCATGAAGAATTAGCAAGAGTAGTAGGTAGCTCAAGGGAAAGTATTTCAAGGGTTTTAAAAGAGTTGAAAAATGATAATAAAATCGTGTTAAAACGAGGTGTTATTATTGTTTGTACTTAAAGAATTTAAAACAGGAGTTTAAAATAAATCTTAGATATTGCTAGATTTAAAATCTAAATTTCAAATTTAAATTTTTTAAAATTAAATAATTTTTCTAATTGCAATACTTAAAAATAAAGCTATTTAAAACAACTTGAAATAGGATTTTGATTTTTTTATAATTATTTATATTATAAATTTCATCTATAAATCCCAATAACCATAAACTCCACTAAACTCTTATTTTACAAGTATTTTAAACAATCTATTACCACTAGTCCATTTCAAATAACTTAAAAACTTTTTCACATT
>NZ_JACGAU010000017.1:0-38793 GCF_020137595.1 Campylobacter sp. RM12640 | reverse complement strand
GTTTAATTCCATATTATTTGTAGTATTAATACTGCCTTGAATAATTGTATTACTTGATTTAAAGTCGTTGCCTACTTGGAAATTTCCTGTGATGGTTTTTGTTTCTGTGCTAGTTGAGTTATCTATGCTAATATCATTTTTTACTATTACATTTGAAGCTTCTAGGTTAGTATTAGTTAAGCTTACATTACCTACTTCGTTTATATCACCTTTTATAGTTGAGTTTGTGATGATTACATCTTCTACTTCTTTACTACAACCTTCGTGTTCAAAACAAGTATTTCTATTGTCTTTTGTAATATTTCCATTAAGAGTAGAATTATCTATATAAACTTTTTGAGTTCCTTGGATATTTCCATTTAAAACTGAATTGTTTTTAAGATGAAGTTCGCCTGTTTCTACTGAACTATTAATAATTGAATTATCAATATTTAAAAAAGTGCCTATTTTATTAATTTTATAATATATAGCATTACTTGTAGAATTTAAATATTCTTGATTTAAAGTGGTAATCATAGGAGCAGTAATATTGCTATCTTTAATATCTATAACTTTTGCATATATCATATTATTTGCATTATTGTTTGTAATTGTAGTTTTTGTAAAGCTAAGATAGTCAGTCATATACTTAATAAGTGATGAATTATTATGTATACCTATTCCTACTTCTTTTAAACTTGAAT
Organism: Campylobacter sp. RM12640; assembly: GCF_020137595.1. Classification (NCBI taxonomy): domain Bacteria; kingdom Pseudomonadati; phylum Campylobacterota; class Epsilonproteobacteria; order Campylobacterales; family Campylobacteraceae; genus Campylobacter; species Campylobacter sp. RM12640. The sequence continues at coordinate 38,110 of NZ_JACGAU010000017.1, read as the reverse complement.
TTGATATATTTACTTTATTGTTTACTAAAGAATCTGCCGAATTCTTTCTCCAAGCATTAATACTATTATTTGACATTTTGAGATTATTAATATCCAATGTTACATCATTCTCTACAAAGAAACCAAAATTATATTCTTTATCTTTGAAATCTTCTTTACCATCGAATTTTAAAGATTGTTCGGCAATAACCAAACCTTTTTCGTAAATAATATCAGATAATACTTTTTTATTTTCATCATTTAAATAAATATTAGCACCCTTTAAGGTTCCGCTGACACTACTTAAACCATCAAAATAAATTTTTCCACCTATAAAATCAGCATTTACTTTTGTATTATTAAAATAAGTATTTCCGAGATTTATGTTGCCTTGATATTCAGAATTATTAAATACATACTTATTATTATTTGATTTAATAGTACCCAAATTTGAAATTACTTTGGTGCTATTAAATTCTATATTATTAGCCAAGATAGAAATATTTTTATCAGTATTAACAATACTCCCACCATTAAAAACAACATTATCTAAAGTAGATGCTAAACCCACAGCTGTATTAGTTAGTTTTGAATTGTTAAAAGTGGTTGTATTAGTGTTAGAACTTGAAAAATTATTAATAGCAGTATTTATAAATTCACTATCATTAAATGTAGCACTAGCATTATTACCCAAAGTTATATGATGACCTGTTCCTTTTATATTTTCATTTTTAACTAAAATTCTATTAAAGGTATTATCTCCATTTAAATCAATTCTATTATTGCCAGAACTAAGAGCAACATCGCTAAATGTAACCCCATTTAATTGCATATGATTTCCGGTAGATTGTATATCTAATTTTTTATCAGCAGTTCCACTAGCAGTTGAATTTGTAATATTTAAATTCTTACTTGAAATATCAGCTTTTATAGTGCTATCACTTATATTTGTAGTTCCACTTATAATAGATTTGCTATTTATAATTGAGCCATTTGTAGCAGTTAGATTACCTGCATTTATACTTCCACTTATTTCTGAATTATCTAAAGTAACATTTGTATTAATAGCATTATTATTAACAGAAACACTATTAATATTAGCGTTAATGTTAGAATTATTTTTAATACTTATACTAGATGTATTTTGTAAAATTATTGAGCTATCATCAATAAAGGTAGAATCTATTTCAGCATTATTTTTAATTCTTATCTCTGTTCCAATAATAGATGAATTATTAATATTTAAATCTCTAGCAAAAATATTAGATGTTTTTTCATCTTGAGTTTTGTCAAATATAACACTTTCTAATGTTAATTTTGGCACATAAGGTCTTTGTGTTAATTTACTAGTTGAATTTATCTTTTCAAAACCCAACTGACTATCATGAATTAATGAATTTTTAATAACTAAAGCACCATTTGTATTATCTTCCGACCAAGCTTCTAATTTAACATCGCTAATTACTGAACCATCAAAAGTAACACTAGCAGTATCTTTAAGTAGATAATTAAAATTACTTGAATTCTTATTCCCTTGTAAATCAGTTTTAATAAAATTAACCACTCCATCAAAATCAACTCTACTATCTAAGTCTAACTTGCCATTAGTAATGCTTGCATTTTTAATATTTGTAGTTCCACCGGTTGAAGTTACTTTTAAATCTGTATAATTTTTAGCAGTAGTATTACCTATATTTAGTGTTCCACCAGTTTGATTAATAATTTTATCGGTTTCAGCTGCATTATAATTTTTATTGCTACTATTACTTACATTAATAGTATTACTTTGCACTAATGTATTAGCAGTGCTTGGAATAGTATCAGCAAGAGCTAAATTACCCCCCCCCGCTAATATAAAAGTTATTAAAGATAATTTTATAGTTCTATTCATTTTCTCCCCTAAAAAATAAATGAAAAATGCTTTATTATAGTTAAAAATCAATATATAAAGGTTAATCAATTACTAACAAAATGGGGGGGGGGTATTTATAAAATTAAAAATATTTTTAAATATTTTATATAAATATATTCTAAGTTATATAAATATTTATAAGATTTAATAAAATAAACAAATTATTAAAATATATCTTTTTTGATATCAACTTACAATTTTAATTCCAACTAACCCTATTAATATAAGACTTAAAAACATAAGTTTTAAAAAGCTAATACTATCATTAAAAATCATAATCCCAATCAAAGCCGTTCCTAACCCACCAATACCAGTCCATACAATATAAGCTGTGCTGATAGGAATATTTTTTTGCGCTAAATACAAAAATAACCCGCTAAGCCCCATTGATACTATAGAAAACACTATCCATATTTTTGAGCCATTACTAGCTAATTTAAAGCCAATAGGCCAACCAATCTCAAAAGCACCTGCTAAGATTAAGTATATCCAAGACATTAAAACTCCTTAAATACAAAATCTTAGCAAGAATATATTATGATTTAAATTCGCTTAATTTTTTATCTAATTCTTCGCTGATATTAGTTAATTGACTTGCAGCTTTTGCTATTTCTTCTACACTTCTTGCGTTTTCATTAGTAATTTTTGCAATTTGCGAAACTTCATTTAAAATATCTTCAATTTGTTTGCTAGCGTTAATATAATTATCCACAGTCTTATCGCTACTAATTATTGCTTCTTTTAATTTTTGTTCCATATTTTTAATTAGCTCTTCACTACCATTTGCAACATTTGTTAGATTGCCAATTTGCTTAGAGTTATCACTCATTTGCTCGCTTGCATCTTTAATACCTTGAACTATAACACTTATTGTTGCATTTATTTCACTAAGGCTTTTTTGAGTTCTTTCTGCTAGGCTTCTTACTTCATCAGCTACTACGGCAAATCCTCTACCATGCTCTCCTGCACGTGCTGCTTCAATTGCAGCATTTAATGCAAGTAAGTTAGTCTGGTCTGCTACATCATTAATTATTTCTAAAATAGATTTAACATTATCAGCATCACGGCTTAATTGCTCAATCTTACTAGCTAAAGCACTTTCTATACTAGCACTTCTATCTATTTCATCTGTTAAAGAGCTAATTGTATTAATTGTTTCGTGAATACTATCAGTGCTATCTCTTAGCTCATTTTTACTATCATTAGCACTATTTATACCTGATGATAAACTATCCTTAGTTAATTTACCTTCTTCAACAACATTTTCAACTATATTAAAACTTTCTTCACTTCTTTTTCCTGTTTGCATACTAACACTACTAAGCTCGGCTGCTATTGTTTTGTTTTCATAAGATATTTGTTTTACTTCGTTAATTAAAATTCTAATCTTACCGATAAAATCATTTATAGCTTTACTAGCACTTGCTATTTCATCTTTGCCTTTTATCTCTAAAAGTTTAGTTAAATCCCCATCTCCTTTAGATAAATCATAAGCTTTTTGGGTTAGTTCATTTAATGGTTTGCTAATCCAAATTCTAATAACAATCAGCCATAAAGCAAGAATAATAATACATAAAATAACTGCAAATACAGAATAGTTTAAAACAACTTCATTTTTCTTATCTAATACTTTTGCACTAATTTCTGCTATTTCTTCTTTAGCTTCTACTAAGTAAATTACGCTTATATATACATAATCATTAAAACTATCTTTTTCTACATAATACACCACATCTCTTTCTGGTCTTGTCTTATCAGCTTTCATATGGGTTGTTACAAATCCACCACCATTATTTGCTGTTTGAATTATTTCTTGTATGTATAATTTACCATTAGAATCTTTTTTATTATAAGCATTTTCACCAATTCTATCTTTTAGATAGTGCATTACATATTCGCCTTTTTTATTAATTACAAATAAATTAACAGAGCGATTTTTTAAGTCTAATTCACTTAAAAATGTAAGAATATTTTTATTATAACTTTCTTGATTTTCACTTGTTGAATGAATTTTTTTAGACATTGAAGTAATTAAGCTAGTAATACTAACTGCTGTTTTTTTCGCATCATCAACACTCATATTATCAAGAGCTTCTTGAGCGATATTGTCTAATTCATTCATACCTTTACTAGCTACTAAAATAGCACTTAAATTAATAATCAGTAATGAAACAAAAGCAAATAAAGTAATTTTGTAAGATAATTTCATATAGCTCCTTTAATATTTTAATAATTAAAATCGCTAATTCTATTTATGCTAAGTTAAAATAATGTTAAAAAATAGTAAATAAATTAATAAGAAATATATGTTAAAAATAAAAGCCCTTAGATAAACTAAGGGCTAAATAATTATTTTACAAATTCAATTGTAAATGTAGCGTCAGAATTTAAGTAACTATTGGCTTTTGTTGGATCAATTCTAAATCTTAAAGTATCTTTAAAATATTGATTACTTTCTACACTGCTTGGAATATTATATGTATCTCCACTAAATGTAGTTTTTGAATAATCACTAGTAAAGGTAAAATCACCCTTAGCTCCATTAAATAATTTTGTAAAATCTTTAATATTAGCGTTTGGAACTTTAACAAATTTATTATTATCATATTTAAACACCCCAGCGTTGTCATAATTGATAACCAATGATTTGTCTTTAGTTTCTTTTAAATCCTTAAAGAACATTCCTGTATAAGCAAATTCGTATGAATTTGTCAAGATATTAGGATATTTTAATGGTTTAGAGTTTTTAAATTTTACTTCAGCATTTGCTCCAGTTATTTTAAATACAGGGTCTAAATTAGGCTTAGTGCCTGTATTTTTTAAATAACCAATTTTGAAATTGATTTTACCAAAGTCTTTTGCATCAAAATTATTTTCATCATAATCACTTAATTTTGCACCTTGAAGTTCTACTAATTTTTCATCAAAAGTCTTATTTAGATTATTTATGCTAAACTCACCTATCTTGCTAGTTGCTGTAATATCTAATGTAGTATTAAGTGGATCTACCTTTATAATCATTTTATTTAAATCAGGTACTTTACTGTAATCTAAAACCAATTTTAATTCTGCTTCATTATCGCTAAATTTTTTATAAAAATATTCATTAGCATTTTTGCTTGTGATTTGTAATGGGATAGTTAATCTTTCACTATCATTATCGCTAAATGGAACATAATTAACAAAATTTTTATTTGTTACATTTGGGATCTTTACATTTTCATTCTTGTCTTTTTCTAAGCCTAATGTCTCATCTGCTATAAAATTAACAGTAAGTTCATTACCTGGAGTTTGGCAGTTAATTTTACCATCTGAATTAATCTTATTAGCATTAGTAATATCTACAGCAGCGTTAGAATTTACGCATAAATCTTGCTCTAAATCTCCTATAGTAAATTTGTTTTCAGAGAATGCTATTTGAGCGTCTGTTACTAAAGGAAACACGGTTTTTATATCAAAATTACCATTTGTTTTATTAAAATCAACAAATGTTCTACTAGCAGCTTTTGAGCCAACTTGATTTAATTGAACTGAGTTTTTATCTTCTAAATAGAATTTCTTAACACTACCTTTTGAATCACTTACTTTTAATTCTGCAACACTAATTCCAAATCTATCATCTTTTAAATCCGCAGTGAAAGTTACATTATTGTTTGGATATTTTTTATCTTCTTTACCTGCTTTTTTATCAAATGTATCAAGTGTGCCTACTTTATAAGTAATGCTATCTGGTCTAATTGAGAATGTATTTGAACTTCTATCGCCTAATACTGAACATTCTTCAAAAGTGCTATCGTATTCTGCAATTTCGTATCTATATTGATAATTTTGATTTACAGCTAATTTATCTTTTAAATGTAAAACCATTTTGTTATCAATTGGATAATAACCTTTACATTCTGTAATTGATTTTGAAAGTTTTTGAGTTCCGTTATAAATATCTGCATTTAACTCATCAGAACCATTATAAAACTTAATGTATTGTTTATAAAGAACTTTAACATCTGGTTTTGTAAAGCCTAAATATATATCTTGGCTACTTGTTCTTGTATAAATCTTATCAGCTACCTTTGTATTTGAAGCAATTTTATTATTTTCTAATATTTTAGTAGCATCAATATTATTATAAGCTGTTCCAAAATTAATACCATTTGGCATTTCACTATGACCTAAGATAATTTCTACACTACCCTTTGGAGCACCTTTTACAATATCAACACCTGAAGCTTGAAACATTGGTCTAAGATAACTTCTAGTTACATCTTTAACAACACAATTTCCACTTGTTTTTGGACACTCTTCTTCTCTATTAGTTTCTGTTATTTGCTCCATAATCTCTAAAGGTTTAAATGTAAATTTATAAACATTACCTTTTAATAAATCATTATCATCAATTTTAGCTAGTTTTTTGAATGTATCTTTTGTAAATTTTAATCCAAAACCAGTTATGTTTTCTTTCTGAACTAACTCAAAATGCTCGTTAGTTGAAATCACTTCTGCTTTAGAATCTACTGCACCATTCGCATCTGCCATTCTTTGCTTTGTCAATTGAAAACTTGTTAAATAATATTTAACTGAAATATTATTTGCTTTTCTATCTTCAGCGTTAAATGGAGTTTTATAGTTATTTAAAGCAATATATACATCATCTAAATTAGTAACTTTTAAAGGTTTGCTATCTTTTTTATCAGTTTGATTTGCTTCATTTGTGATTTGATAATAATCAGCATCAGGAATAAATTTCACTCTTAAATTAGTTACAATTGTATTATTTTCATCAGTATTGCTTGGAAGATATTGTAATGATGGTCTAACATTCACACTAAAATTATAAGTGCTACCTTCACTATCAAAAATACCCTTATGTGTATCATTTGGTTTATGAATACTAAACATATAGTTTCTTCTTGCAATTTCTTTTGCATCATCTTTCCTATAATCTAATTCATTTCTCCAATCAAAATAATAAGCTCTACTTAGATAAGAGCTATAATTTTCTAAATCATAATTATAACATTTACTAACGCCACCAGCATAATCATTAACACGATTGCCAGCTGCATTATCATTATAATCAGCAAAATAATCATTTGAACTATAAGGCTTAATTTTTGAATTCTTTAAAATTATGGCTTCTAAAGCTCTGTTTTTAGCAAAAATATTAGGATTATTGTTTAATTCTAAATATTTATTATAAACATCACAAACACCTAATACTACAGAGTTATTATAATTTTCATTAACAAAAATTAATTTGTTTGTATCCCAAGAAGCAATACTATGAGTTGTTAAGCTACCATTTGATAAGCTAGAACAACCTTTCATACCTGATACATCACTAGCGTTAGTTCTATCGCCAACAATATTTGAGAAGTTTCTATATACCCAACCGTTGTTTCCTGCAAACTCATTTTGGTCTAATAAATACACTAAATATTGACTATTTTTATAAGTTGGACTACTTGAAACTACAACCCTACCTGTCGTATTTACTTTAAATTCTTTATAAAAATCTTGAACAATTTTTTTATCTCTATTTTTTAGACTAGATTTTAAATTTATATTACCGATTCCGTATTCTTTATTATTAATTAATTCTTGAACTACAGGTGCCTTAAATCCTACTGCAGAGTAATACGGGTCATAATCAATATCATCTAGACTTTTACCAGCATAATTGTTAATATAATTTAATTCTGCCTCAAGAACTTTTTTGCATACTTCTTTAGTGTTGGAATCAGCCAATTTTTTCTTAATAACATTATCTCTATAACTATTAACAAAGCTACTAGCTTCACTATAAGGTGTATATTTTACAGCCATTTTGTAAGCTGAATACATTCTAGCATCAAAATAGCTAACTCCACATTGTCTTAATGCTTCATATCTAACCTTTTCTGGGTTTTTAACAACATCGCCTTTTTGAGTTAAGATATTTATTAAATGGAAATAGCTCGAATGCTCTGTAAGTCCAACATTACTATCTGCTTTACAATGAAAATAAATATCATCATTAAATTTTCTCAATTTAGTGCAATCATTCAAACCATCTACAGTTCTATTACTTGTTTTTAAATCCACACACTTATCTAAGTGTCCTTGATGTCCTTGCGGAGTATCACCACTCGCTATACCTATTTGTAATGGCGTTCTATTCTCTGCATTTGCATAAGAAAAAGCCGATAATAATACTAATGAAAACACAATTTTCCTATTCATATTATTCTCCTTAAAAAATTAAAGTTCTAAATTATAATTTTTTTTATTAAATAATTATTGCACTTGTGTGCATTTTTGAATATTTTTTACTTACTTTTAGGTCTAAATACCTTTGGTGCATTTTCACTCTCATTTATATAACTTGCATTCATTAAGTCTAGGCAATATGGTATCGCAGGAAAAATAGGCTCTATACATTCACGAATTGCTTTTGGCTTACCTGGAAGATTAATTATTAGAGTTTTACCCCTTGTCCCTGCTAATTGACGGCTTAGGATTGCTGTTGGGACAATCTTAAGTGAGCTTGCACGCATTAATTCTCCAAAGCCTGGTAATTCACGCTCGATTGCTTTTTTTGTTGCTTCTGGTGTAACATCTCTTAAAGCTGGTCCTGTTCCACCTGTGGTAAATACCAAATCGCATTCAAATTCATCAGCCATTTTAATAATCTCATTTGTAATTAGTTCTTCTTCATCAGGGATTAATGAGTATTTAAAATCAATTTCATTTAATAAATATTCTTGCATAATTTTTCTAATCTCTGCTCCACTAATATCTTCATAAACTCCTGCACTTGCTCTATCTGAACTCGTAATTATCCCTATTTTTATATTATCCATTTTTATCCTTTAAAAAAATATTTCTTTATTTAAAAGCAATTCATTTGCTGTATTTTTAATCTCTTCTTCATAAGCTTTTAAATATTCTTTACATTCTTCTTCTAAAGATGATATTTCAAATTCCACATAAAATTTGCTTAATTCTTGTATTTTATCTCTATCTTTAGAAAAATTATTGTAATTTTCGCCTAAAAATAATTCATTTGCTAACATTCCTGATAAAAGAATTTTGATTTCGTTTTTTATTTCTGAAAATGATTTTATATGCTCGTTTGGATAAAAATACTCAAATGTAAATAAATTAGCATAAATTAAATTCGCATCACAAATCTTTGCCATAGTGATTTTACCTGCTTGATAAATAGCTTGAATATATTGCTCGTTTTCGCTTAATTCTAAATCTTCGCTAATTCCGTGTTTTATCACTAAAATTTCATTTATTATTTCTCTTTCGCTTAATCTATCTCTTAGCAACAATTCATTTTCTAAGCTTTTAAAAGAAGCCCCGCTAAAACCTTTTGAAATATAAGCTAAATAATCTAAATTAAAATCAGAACTTATTAAATCTTTTTTAACAAGTTGTTTAAAGAACTCTATTCTGTCGCTATAATTTGGTAAGGTAAAATGAATTTTTTTATCAAATCTTCTAAGTAAAGCTGTATCTAAAACATCAGCTCTATTTGTAGCAGCAATTACTAAGACATTTTTAAGCTCTGAAAAGCCGTCTATTTGGGTCAGCAATTCATTAAGCGTATTTTCGCTATCGTTTGCTAAAGCATTGCCACGCTGCTTTCCAAGTGCGTCAATTTCATCAATAAACACTATGCAAGGTGCTAATTTTTTAGCATTTGCGAACAATTCTCTAACCCTTTTTGCTCCAAGACCTACAAAAATTTCATTAAAGCTGCTTGCACTTTGGTATAAAAAATTAACCCCACACTCATTTGCTAAAGCTCTTGCTAACATAGTCTTACCTACTCCACTAGCACCTGTTAATAAAACTCCTTTTATTAAGCAAGGATTGTTGGTTTTAAAAATAGAGCTTAATTTTCTTAATTCTTCTTTGGCTTTAAACTGACCTATAACATCATTAAAATTACTATCTGTTTTGATAACAAATCTAAATTCAGGTTTTAAGACATTATTAATTGGATGATTTGATATGCCTTGTTTTGTGCTAAGATTTCTTAAGTATATTAGATAATAAATAAAAATTATTATCATAATAAAAACTAAAATTATTGAATAATCAAATTCTGTTTTATTTTCTACGCTTTTGTATTTTAAGATTTTTTTGATTATTTCTTCATCAGCTAGAATTTTATAATCTTTATCATTTATTGAAAAATAAAGCATATTTTCATAAATGTAAGCGTTTGAAATATTTTTTAATTCTAATGATGAAAACTCATTTAAAGATATATTTTGCTCTTTTTTACTTAGCGAAAATATTCCTAAAGCTATAATTGCAAGAATTATGCAAGCGATTATTATTTTGATATTTTTAGTAAATGGCTTTATTTTTGTCAATTTCTACCTCGTAATCTTTAATATTTATCCAAGTTTTTAATAAGTCTTTATCTGATTTGATTTTAATTAGATTAAAATATTGGTCGTATCCTTGATAATAGCCGTCTTTAAACTGCTCTACTAATACTATTAAATCTTTTTGATTTTTTCTAAATTCATAATTTTTTAATCTAGTAATTTCTTTAATCTCATTTAATCTTTGCTTTGAGATATTTTTATCAACTTCGCCTAAAGTCTTTGCTAATTCTACGCTTTTTGTCCCGTCTCTTTTAGAATACACAAAAGCGTGAAGATGAGTTATTGGAAATTTTTTAAAATTATTAATAGCATCAGCCCATATTTCATCGCTCTCACCTGGATGACCTACTATATAATCAGTGCCTAAGGCATAACCTTTATTAGCTAAATATTCAAATAATTCTAAGTCTTTATAAGCTTTATTTCTTCTTTGCATTAGTTTTAGCATTTTTTCATTTGTGTGTTGTAAGGCTATGTGAAGATGTTTTTCAATAAAATCTTCGTCTAATAATTCTTTAAACTCATCATCAATTTGAACCGGCTCAATGCTACCTAAACGAACTCTTTTAATCCCATTTATTTTGCTAATTTCTTTAAGCAATTTTGCTAAAGATAGATTTAAATCTTTTCCGTAACTACCTATATTTGTGCCTGTTAAAACTACTTCTTTATAACCATTATTAGCTAAGGTTTTTATCTGATTTATAATTTGCTCTAATTTTAGGCTTCTAGCCCCGCCCCTTACACTAGGAATAATACAATAAGAACAAGCAAAATCGCAGCCTTCTTGGATTTTAACAAATGCTTTTGTGTGGTTTTCGTAATTGCTTACTATTTTTTCATCTATGAAATTTAAATTTCCTAAATCAAATTCCTTTGGATTTAGTATGAACTTATTTATATTTGATTTTAAAGACGCACCCATTACACCATCTACTATTTTGCTATCATATAAGCCTTTGCCAATACTTGCCGCAGCACAACCTGTTAAGATGAATTTAGTATTTGGATTATGATTTTTAATATGTCTTATATATTGTTTTAAGCCTAAATCAGCTTGATTAGTAACCGTGCAAGAATTAATTACTATCATATCAGCTTGTAATTCATCATTTATTATTTCATTATCTTTTATGTAGCTTTTGATTAGTTCGCTATCGTAAATATTGGTTCTACAACCAAAAGTTTTAATATATATTTTCATTATTATCCTTTAAAAATGGCTGATTATTTCTTTTATCCATATAAATAGTTTGTGATGGGAAAGCTAATTTTATATCATCACTTGCTTTTAATCTTTTAATAATTTCTTCACTTACTATTGAACGCATTTTAAGAGCTTCTCTTGAATTTGTCATATACCAAATAGATATTTTAATCCCGTATTGCTCTAGCATTACGAATAGTTTTGGGTCTGTTCCTGAATTTTTCATTTGATAATGATTTCTCATTTTTTGAATTGCTTTTTTTGCACTATCGCTGAATGCTTGAGTATGAGAACTAGCTGATTCTAAAATTATTTGTTTTGCCTTTTCAAGATTGCTTGAAAAATCTATTACTATATCTATTCCATCCCAAACTGTTTTCATATAAGAATAATTATAATTTGATATTAATTCTGTGAAAATATAGTGATTTGGTATGTAAATAATTCTTCCAGCACGACGATTTGTCAAAAAAGTAGTATATGTAACATCTTCGTATATAGTCATCTTAAGTAAAGAAATATCAATAATATCTCCTACATAAGTAACTCCATTTTTACTAACCTTTACCCTATCACCTACATGAAAGCCACCACCAAATTGTAAAGTGGCCCAACCAAGTAAGCTCATAAACATATCTTTCATAGCAATAGCAAGACCAGCTGATGCAAATCCTAATACACTTACTAAATAGCTTATATTTTCAACAAAATAAAATATAGAAAACATAGAAACAATAATAAAAGTAAAAATATTTAAAATCTTGAAAGAAGTATAAACTTTATCTTTATCATCAACATATTTTCTAAGCATCAAACCTAATAAATACCTAGCAATAAATATACAAATAATAATTGCTATAAAAAATATAGCACTATCATATTGCTTTTTTATATCGTTATTTATAAGCTTAATTGTGTTATTTGCCTTAACTTTAAATATCTCAAAAGCATTTGTGATATTTTCTAAAGCGCTTTTATAATCATTTAATTCTTTTATAGAATATACTAATTCTTGACTTAAATTCTCACTTGGCTCAATGTCATATAGTTCTTGTAAAAGCTTTGTTTTCTTATCTATTTTAGATACTAATGTAGTAAAATCTTTTAACTTTATTTCATATTCTTTTTTCTCATTAGCTAATTCTTTACGCTCTGATAAACCTTCAATAACTAAATAAATATTTGAAATCTTTTTATATTCAGTAGGCTCACTTGGTAGATTTAAATATTTTACTACGCTGTAGCTTTCATAATCTTTTAATACACTTAGTTTATCTTCAAGTGATTTTATGGTATTTTCTAATTGTTCTTTTTGAGTTTTTTTAGCTTTTAATAAATTTTCATTTGCTTCTTTTAATTCATTTTTTAATCTTAAATATTCTTGATAATTTTTATAATTTTTTATAGTGATATTGTCTTTTAATTCATTATTTATAATATGCAATTTTTCTTTGACAGAATACACGCCCTCAAGGTTTTTTGTAAATTCTTCTGTATTTTCTGCATAAATAAAAGTTACAAAAACAAAAAAAGCTAATAAAAATCTCATTCAAATTCCCTTAAAACTTTTAATATTTCATCTTTTGAAATATCATTTTTAATAATGCTTAAATCTTCTTTGCTAGGTAAAATAAAGTTGATTTTTCCACTTAGAGTTTTTTTGTCTTGAAAAAATCCTTCATAGAATTTAGAAGATGAATTGATTTTATAAAATGTAGGTAGATTAAAATTCTTTAAAGTATTTAAAATACTTATTTCAAATTCTTTTGAAATTAAACCTAAGTTACAAGCCAATTTATTAGCCATAACCATACCAATAGCAACAGCTTCTCCGTGTAAATAGCCTTTATAATTCGTCTCATTTTCTATAACATGAGCAAAAGTATGACCATAATTTAGTTTCATTCTAAGATTATCTTCAAACTCATCATTTATTACCACATTTGCTTTAATTTTTATTGATTTTTCTACAAATTCTAAGATATTATCAAAAATATCATCAAAACTTAATTTGCTTAATTTGTTATAAAAATCCAAATCAAAACAAACAGCCATTTTAATAACTTCAGCCATAGCAGCACTTAATTCAGCCTTTTTTAAAGTCTTAAAATAATTTGTGAAAATATAAACAGCACTAGGTTGCTTGAATGTGCCTATTAGATTTTTGCCATAAGCATTGTTTATGCCTGTTTTGCCACCTACTGCTGCATCAACACTAGCAAGTAAGGTTGTAGCTATATTTATATGTTTTATTCCACGCTTATAAATACTAGCTACAAAGCCACCAATATCGCTAATTACCCCACCGCCAAGATTAATTAGCAAATCACTTCTACTAATTTCAGCCTTAAATAGTTCTTCTAAAATATAATTAACGCTTTCTTGATTTTTGTATTCTTCTCCATCTGGTATAACTATTATCGCTTTTGGTTGTTTTCCTATTTTTTGTAAAACATCATTTAAGTATAGTTTTTCTAAAGTTGTATTAGTTAAAATTACATAATCTTTATTTATTTTTAATTCTTCATCTATATAAACTTTATATGCTTTATCTTTTAAATCAATATCTATTACCATAACCTCACCTTATTACATCATAATTTTTTGGAATACTATATTTAAAAATATCATCGTTTATTTTTAAATTAATTTTTGAATTTATAAAATCTATGCTTACTTGATTATCTAATTCATCTTTATAACTTATATTTGTTAAAAGATTATTAAGCACTTTTACATAATAAATTATATTATCATACTTAGCTTTATAGATTACAAAATCTTCTTTTTTTTCATATAAAGAAACATTTTTTAAAATATTTGCTAAATCAATTTGTTCTTTACTAATAATTACTTGTTCTAAGTCATCATCAATTATTACAACTTCATTTTTAGTAATATAAACTTTTTTTTCATCAGGGTTTAAGTATTGCCATAAACTTTTTTCATTTTGATAATAAAATTTACCTTCATATATTAAAGTTTTATTACTCAAATCAACTACTTTTTGAATAAAATCAGCTTCAAAACTATTGTAATTTATATTATCAATTTTAAATGCAAAAGCAAAAATTCCACAAATACAAAGCAAAAAGATTTTTTTAATAATCATTTAAATACCTTTTAAATATCCTTTTATTTATTTTAACAAATATAATTATATTCAAAAATCAAAACCAAGAGGTAAATTTAAATGTTTAAAAGTATAGCAAAATGTATATTTGGAACTCGTAATGATAGACTTCTTAAAGCCTACAAAAAAAGAGTATTAAAAATAAATTCTTTAGAAGAAAAATATCAAAAATTAAATGATGAAGAAATTAAAAGCGAATTTCAAAACCTACAAAATAAAGTGCTTGAAGACAATAATAATTTAGATTTAGTTTTAGAAGATGTATTTGCAATAGTAAGAGAAGTTAGCAAAAGAACGCTTGGAATGAGACATTATGATGTGCAATTAATAGGCGGTATGGTTTTAAATGATAAAAGCATAGCAGAAATGAAAACAGGAGAAGGAAAAACCTTAGTAGCAACCTTACCTGTGGTATTAAACGCAATGACAAAAAAAGGCGTTCATGTAGTAACAACAAATGATTATCTAGCAGCAAGAGATGCTAATGAGATGAGTGCTATATATAATTTTCTTGGTTTTAGTGTTGGTATTTTAGTAGGAAACGACCATAGAAATAGAAAAGCTGTTTATGCGTGTGATATTGTTTATGGAACTAATAGTGAATTTGGTTTTGATTATTTAAGAGATAATATGTGCTTTGATGCTGAAGATAAAGTTCAAAGGGGACATTATTTTGTAATAGTTGATGAAGTTGATAGTATTTTAATAGATGAAGCTAGAACTCCATTGATAATTTCAGGGCCAACCAATAGAACATTAGATGGCTATATAAGAGCTAATGAAGTAGCTAAGCAAATGGTTCGCGGAGTTGCACCAGATGATCCTAAAGAAAAACCTAGTGGAGATTTTATAGCAGATGAGAAAAATAGAACTATTTTAATTACAGAGCAAGGAATTTCAAAAGCAGAGAAACTATTTGGAGTTGATAATTTATATAGTCTTGATAATGCTATTTTAGCTCATCAATTAGACCAAGCTTTAAAGGCTAATAATTTATTTTTAAAAGATACTCATTATGTTGTTAAAGATGGCGAAGTAATGATTGTAGATGAATTCACAGGTCGTATTAGCGAAGGAAGACGCTTTAGCGAAGGCTTACATCAAGCACTTGAAGCTAAAGAAGGAGTTAAAATCCAAGAAGAAAGTCAAACTTTAGCAGATATTACCTACCAAAATTACTTTAGAATGTATGAAAAACTTGCTGGTATGACAGGAACAGCCCAAACTGAAGCAACTGAGTTTTCTCAAATATACAACCTTGATGTAATTACAATCCCAACTAATGTGCCTGTAATTAGAAAAGATTTAGATGATTTAATTTATAAAACTCAAGATGAGAAATTTAAAGCCGTAGTTGATGAAATAAAAAAAGCTAACGCAAAAGGACAACCTGTATTAGTTGGAACTGCAAGTATTGAAAAAAGCGAGCTTTTACATGAGTATTTGAAAAAGGCAAAAATAGCTCACAATGTATTAAATGCTAAAAATCACGCTCACGAAGCTGAAATAATCAAAGATGCAGGTAAAAAAGGAGCAGTTACTATTGCAACTAATATGGCTGGTCGTGGTGTTGATATAAAAATTACTGATGAGATTAGAGAATTAGGTGGCTTATATATAATAGGAACTGAAAGACACGAAAGCCGTAGAATTGATAATCAATTGCGTGGTCGTGCTGGAAGACAAGGTGATCCTGGTGTTAGTAGATTTTATTTAAGTCTTGAAGATAATTTATTAAGAATTTTTGGTGGAGATAAGCTAAAAGCAATTTTTACTAGATTAAAAATCGCTGAAGGTGAAAGCATAGAAAGCTCACTTGTAACTCGTGCAGTAGCAAGTGCTCAAAAAAAGGTAGAAAATCTTCATTTTGAAAGTAGAAAACATATACTTGAATATGATGATGTAGCAAACGAACAAAGAAAAACTATATATAAATATAGAAATGAATTGCTAGATACAAATTATGATATTGAGACAAAAGTTGAGCAAAATATAGCTGAATATGTGGATTATTTAATTCATAATTTAAATGATTTAAGTGCTGAAAATTTAGTAGAATTATTCAAAAATGAAATTAATTTGGAGCTAGATTTAGAATTATTAAAAACTTTAAACACAGAAGAAAGCAGAAGTGTTATTATTGATGCAATAACTACTATGTTAAAAGTTAAATTTAGCATAGTTCCTGATAGTGAAAAGGAAAGAATTGAAAAATTATTATATCTACAAGTTTTAGATGGTGCTTGGAGAGAGCATTTGTATCAAATGGATATTTTAAAAACAGGTATTGGTCTTCGTGGATATAATCAAAAAGACCCATTAGTAGAATATAAAAGAGAAAGTTATAATTTATTTATGGAGCTAGTTGAAAGAATTAAAAGTGAAAGTATAAAAGTATTACTAATAATTCAACTAAGAATGCCTGAAACTAATGAAGAAATTCAAGAAATTGAAAAACCTATCAAAAAGCAATCAAGAAATGAACCTTGTGCTTGTGGTAGTGGTAAGAAATATAAAGATTGTTGTGGCAAAAGCGGGCCACAAAAAGGCGTATTTGCTTGAAATTCTTTATAATTAATCTTGAGCAAGATATAGAAAAAAGACAAAAAATAACAGCCCTTTGCGAAAGCTTAGGGCTTAATTATGAAATAATTAAAGCTGTATATGGCAAAGCGTTGAGTGAAGATGAAATAAAAAACAACGTAGCTTCAGTTGAAATTCAATTAAAATATCTTAGAAAACCATTAAATTTAGGCGAAATAGGCTGTGCTATGAGCCATAGATTATGTTATCAAAAAATTATAGAGCAAAATCTAGAAGACGCAATTATTTTAGAAGATGATGCAGTATTTGATAAGAATTTATTAGAATTTTTAAAATATAAAAATGAATTTCCAAAAAATACTGATTTAATATTGTTAGGACATTATTGGCAACAATATAGAGATGATGGTTATATTATCAATACACCTTATTCTTTAAAATTTAATCATAAAATAAAAAACTGGAATATAAGAAAGATAATTGGAAGAGGCAACGGAACTCATGGATATTATATAACAAAAAAAGGAGCTGAAAAATTATTCAACGAAACAAAAAAAATATATATGGCCGCAGATCATTACACATCTAATACATTATTATTTAATACTTATGCTGTGTATCCGATATTAATTAATGTAGATATTAATTTTCAAAGCTCAATAAATGAAAATGCTAATTTGAAAAGACGTTCTAAATTTGGCAAAATTATCAAAACAATTAAACAAAAAATTATATATTTTATCCCGTCTTTAAAAAAGCCAAGAGATTATGTTTAGCTTAATTGCTAAACATAAAATCAATTTCCATTAATTCACATCTTCCATTATTGCAAGTATTTGCATTATTTGGATTTAAGAAATTACCATTACCCCTTCTAAAACTACCATCTCCGGTGCAATCAAACTGATTTAAGTATTCTCCTAATACATTATCTCTATTTCCAACTAAACCAATTAAAGTTAATGCCTCTATTTGATATCTTCCATTTGCCGTAACAGAAAGCTCTAAGCTTCTTAAATTATTAGCAGGTCTTACTAATTCTAAATATTCTTCTTCGCTTATATTTTCATTATTTGTTGGAATTACCACAACCCCGTGATTTGTAATAACTATAGGAATAGCGTGAGCTCTACCATTGCTAAGGCTTACTAAAGCTATATATAAAGAACCAGCAGGAGAACGAGTAAGTCTTATTAATTCTCTACCAATATCATCTCCAGTATAAACTGAACTTAAACTCCAATCAAATCTTGGCAATATATTTCTAGTTAAAGCCCAAATCGCCCTAACTCCTCTATGATAAATTGGCTCTCCGAATACCAACTCATTTCCCCAAAAGTTAAAAGCTCCTTGCATTAGATTATATAATGCTGGATTTCTTCTTTGAAAAGATATAAAAGGACTTCTATGCTCGCTATAATCAAATAAATAACCATTATTATCAAGTGCTAAATCAGGATTATATGGATATACTTGAGTTAATAAAGATACTATTTCAAAAGTTTGCAGCATACAAATTCCACAAATTCCACTAGCATCATTACTACTATCACTTGTTCTTGTTATCGCATAAAGTCTTCTTATCCAATTATCATCTAAAACATTAAAATTAGCTAAGTTAAAGAAATTTAAATCTCTTTTTACTCTTCTTTCATTTCCACATTTGTGCGAATTAAATCCCGCATTTCTATAATTAAAATTCCATAAATCATACACACTACTATCAAAGAAAAATTGAGTATTCTTTAATGAACTTCCCGCAAGATTAATTTTATAATAATCTTTTGTAACAACAAATAATCTTCCTAAATCACTACCCCTTGCAACTTCTAAAATATTATTTTTATTATCCACTATAAAAGAACCATCAAATAGATTTAAATTCCAATAAAAATCATTCTCTCTATCTTCAAAATTACATTTCTCAAATCTTAAATAACTAGCATTTAAATTAGATAAATTGGTCTTTAAACATTCAAAATTACCATTGTTATATAAAGCAATTTTACCTGAACTAAAATCATAATAAAAATTAGTTGGATTATTTTTATTTGCATTATTTTTACCCAAATAATACTTAGTTCTAACTCCACTTGTTCTATTTTCTACATAAAAATATATTGGTGTTTTTAAAGCATAATTTACAGGTGGCGCAATAGCTTCAAGCCATTCTTTCATAACACCTTCAAAAATTTTTATTTTATTACCAAAATTATTTTTAGTAGCCACTAATAAAAAGTTTTTTTCTGTAATTTTCATATTTGAAAATGCTTTTAAGCTAAAAGCATCGTTATTAATATCAAACCATTGAGATTTATCGTTTAATACACAAGGGCGAAGTTCTACATAATCACTCCCCATCTTGCCATTTTTCATTCTATCCCCAAGCGACGCACAAACCCAGCTATCATTATATCTAAAAGCAAGTCTTTTATATACATCATATCTTGTGATACTTGAGTTCTTACAATCTTGCATACCTACTAGCAATCTTCCATCAGCTAACTTAGGACTAAGACAAAATAATTTTCCATCGTGTGATTGAACAAATAGTCTTGAATCTTGAATTTTATCAGCCTTATGTTGAGTAATAGAATCAGCAAAAAGTATTATATTTAATAAAAATACAACTAATATTTTCTTCATATTTTCTCCTTTTTTATATTATATAATAAAAATTATTATTAAGGAAAGCAAATGTTAGTTAAATACGATAGTTTTTATCCTAATTTAAATAAATCAGTTTTTGTAGCAAATGGAGCTAAAATCATTGGAGATACTACAATTGATGAATATTCATCAATATGGTTTAATGCAGTTATTCGTGCAGATGTAGCTAATATAAAAATAGGAAAATACACAAATATCCAAGATAATTCTACAATTCATGTAGCAAGAGCTTTATATGATGAACTAGGAGTTGAGATTAGCCCTAAAACACCTTGCATAATAAAGGATTTTGTAACCATTGGACATAACTCTATAATCCACGCTTGCACGATAAATTCTAATGTATTAGTA
The DNA here is from genome assembly GCF_020137595.1 of Campylobacter sp. RM12640. Classification (NCBI taxonomy): domain Bacteria; kingdom Pseudomonadati; phylum Campylobacterota; class Epsilonproteobacteria; order Campylobacterales; family Campylobacteraceae; genus Campylobacter; species Campylobacter sp. RM12640. The sequence continues at coordinate 17,927 of NZ_JACGAU010000017.1, read as the reverse complement.
GGAATGGGAAGTGTGATTATGGATGGAGCAGTTATTAATGAAAACTCAATAATAGGTGCAAATTCATTAGTAACCAAAAATAAAGTTTTTCCACCAAATTCATTAATTCAAGGAAGTCCTGCAAAAGTTGTTAGAGAATTAAGCAATGAAGAAATAAAAGCTATTAAAAACCAAGCTTTAGAGTATGCAGAAGTTAGTAAAAAATATCTAGAAAATTCTTAAAATCAAATTCCTTAAAATTTTAAGGAATTTAAATATTTTTTCATTTTATTTGCAAAAATACTTGCAAACTCTGGCTTTTTATCAAAATACAAAGCAGGTTCAATACATTCAATTTCATTTATATAAAACCTATCAGCCAAAAACACATCACACCTTGCATAAAAGCTATCTTTTGGAATATATTTGCTAGCTAAAGATATAAGCTCATCGCTTGGATTAAAATCATCTATTTTTACACCATAATTATAGTTTGCTCTAAAATCATTATTTTTAGTTCTTAAAATACTATATTGATATGCCCCTTCAAAAAATACCAAACAAGCTTCGCTATCGTGATTAATGTATTCTTGAATTAAGGCTTTATCTTTATAAAATTGTAAATTAATATCATCATTAAACCTTGCTACACCATTTCCGCTTTGACCTATTAAGGGTTTTATGATTTGATTTGGCTTTAATTTTATATCTTTAATATCTACAATATTAGATTTTACAGCGTCTTTTATATCTAGTAAATATGATTTATCTAAGTTTTTTCTAATTAATTTTGTATTATTTATCAAAATAATATTATTTAACTCACAAAAATCTAAAAATCTCAAAAACTCATCTACTTTAAGAGAATAATCCCAAACACCAAGTGGCAAAATAACACAATCTTTTAAATTCTCATACTCTTGCCACACAAAAAACTCACACTCAAAACCCAAGCTCAAAAACTCATTTTTAAGTATTCTAAGACCTATAGAGCCCTCTTTATAAATATCTTGCATTGCTATATAAATTTTCATTTTGTTCCTAAAAGTGATATTAAAGGCTTATTTTCATCAGCTAAAACATTTACATTTACATCATATAAATCTTTTAACATTTGCTTTGTGATAATGTCATTTGCTAAACCTTTTTGATAAACTAAATTTTTATGTAAAACTATAAGCTCATCGCAAAACCTTGAAGCTAAATTTAAATCGTGCAAAACAACAATACTAATTAAGTTTTTAGTATAAGTTTGCTCCTTTAAAGCTTCAAGCAATAAGCATTGATAATGCAAATCTAAAGCACTCACAGGCTCATCAAGTAATAATACTTTTGGCTCTTTTGCTAACACTTGAGCAAAACTTATCATCTGCCTTTGTCCGCCTGAAAGTGCGTTTATATTTTTATTAGCTAAATGATTAATATTTAAACCCTTCATTATATTCAATGCAAATTCTAATTCTTCATCTTTTATAAAAAGCCCTAATTTTTTTAATTTTCCAAGCAAAACTACTTCTAAAGCACTAAGATTTGCATTAGAATTAAAATCTTGCAACATATAAGCAATATTGTTTTGCCAAGATTTATAAGTTTTTTTATTTAAAATAAAATCATCTAAACTAATTTTTCCATCTGCTTTTACTCTGCCAAAAATTGCATCTAAAAGCGAACTTTTACCAGCACCATTTGCACCTATTATTGCATATATTTTTCCATTTTCAAATTCTAAATTGATTTTATCTAATATTAAATTATTAGCTCTTTTAACATTTACATCTTTTAAGATTAGCATACCCTTCTCCTACTATAAACTATAAAAAAGAAAAATGGCACTCCAACAAAAGAAGTAACAATTCCAATAGGAAATAAAGTCCCTATTACTATAATCTTTGAAATCACAGAAGAAAAACTTAAAAATACAGCACCAATTAACATAGATGTAAACATATAAAATCTTTGGTCTTCTCCTACAAGCATTCTAGCTATATAAGGAGATACAAGCCCAATAAATCCAATAACTCCTACAAAAGAAATAGCCGTTGCGCTCATAATTGATACAATTAGCAATGCTTTAAATCTAAGATAAGATAAATTAACGCCCAAAACTTCAGCCCTATTTTCACCTAATCTAAAAGCACACAACGCCCAACTATCCTTTATAAGTAAAATAACACAAATAATTGTAACCACTCCAACTATAATTACATTAGTCCAATTTGATTTTTGAAGTGAGCCAAAAAGCCAAAAAACAATTTGTTGAGAAATTTCAGGCGCACTTATGTATTGAACTAAGGATAATAATGATTGAAATAAAAATAAAAGCGCAATACCTACTAAAATTAACATTTCAGAACTAAAAGCTCTTGATTTTGCAAACAAAAACAAAACACTAGAACAAACCATAGTCATAGTAAATGCACCAAGTGGAACAGCAAAATAAAGACTAATTCCTGCAAATCCAAATGCAATCACAAGTGAAGCTCCAAAACCAGCCGCAGCAGCTAGTCCTAAAGTATATGGACTTGCCATAGGATTGTTAAGTAAAGTTTGAATTAATGCTCCACCATAACCTAAAGCAGCACCCACAACTAAAGCCATAACAGCCATAGGTAATCTTAATGAATGTGTAATTATATACGATGTATTATCAACTTCAATATCAATAAAAAACGCTTTTAAAATTGATTTTACAACTTCAATAGGACTTATCATAGATGGGCCTACAGCTATATCACACACAAAACCCAAAATACCCAAAAATATAAAAAATACAATAATTACAAATTTTTTTCGCTCATATTTTCTATGAGCAATTATTTCTTTACTTAAATTCATCTTTTATCACTTAGCTTGGATACCAAAAGAACCTGTTGGAATTATCGGAAGATATTTTTTATGATAATCAATATAAGTTTTAATAGGGTCTATATCTTTGAATAAATCAGGATATAAAGCTTTAGCAATAAATTGCACCATAGAAGCATCAACTAGTGTTCTACTAGCTCCTTGATATACTGCAAAAAGTCTATTATCTTTTATAGCTGGCAAACTATCCCAACCTGCTCTAGTTTTAAAACCATTTAGCCTTTTATTTGCTTCTTCTTCACTAATTCCAATACCCATTACCATAGCTTCTGGATTTTTCTTAAGTTCAGTTTCACGACCTGCAATTATTATTACATCAGGCTTACTTGCTAAAACTTCTTCAGGATGAATTGGCATCCATTTTTCTACAAGTGGTGCTGCTATATTATCCCCACCTGCAAGGTCAATTAAAGCACCCCACATATCTTTACCAAAAGTATAACTATGCTCTTTTGGACCAAGATTTCCAAATTCTATATAAATTTTTGGCTTTTTAAGATTTGCTTTTTTAATTCTTTCTTGCACATCATCAATTATGCCTTTATAAAAACTTATAAGCTCATTTGCTCTTGCTTCGTTATTTGTAATTTTTCCTATAACTTCGGTGCTTCTTATGTGTCTTTCAACACTTTCGCGGTTGTAATCAAGTATTACAATAGGAATATTTGCTTTATTAATTGGTTCAAGCTGATCTTTTATCATCTCATATTGCCAATCAGCCAATACTAATAAATCAGGTTTTAAAGATAATACCTTTTCAACTGAAAATGTACTTAGCTCAACTTCTCCAACATCAGCTATATTATTTAACTCCGGTAAGACTTTAATATAAGCGTCCCAGCTAGCAGGAGTCCAACCAGTCCAAACTTCCTTAGAAAATCCTACTACATTTTTCAAAGCGTCCTTACCACCAACTGCTAAAAAGTCAGTATAGTAAAATCCAAGAACTATTCTTTTAGCAGGTAAATCAACCTTAACTTCTCTATCTAAAACATCTTTAATTACTTCTACTTTAGCATTAGCACCAACACATAAAACACTCGCCACAACTAAGCTTTTTAATAAGCCTTTAAACATTAGTTCTCCTTAATAATGATAATAAGAACTAATATTTTAAATAAAAAATATTAATAATAATTATTAATTTTAAAATTTTAAATACTTCTTAGTTTTTTAATCTCATCTCTATAAAACGCTGCTTGTTCAAAATCAAGCTCTTTTGCTGCTAGGTGCATTTTTTCTCTTAATTCATTTACTAATTTTGCTCGCTCATTTGCTGGCATTTTTTCTATTTTTGATTTTTTTATAGAAACATTATCTTCGTTTTGTTTTAAAGTCTTTTCTAATTTTCGCTCAACACTTCTTGGAGTAATTTTGTGCAATTTATTATAAGCTTGTTGCAAGCTTCTTCGCTCACTCGTAATATCTATTGCTTCTTGCATTGATTTTGTGATTTTTTTAGCATATAAAATTACTTTTCCATTGACATTTCTAGCTGCTCTTCCCATTGTTTGAATTAAGCTCGTAGTTGAGCGTAAAAAGCCTTCCTTATCAGCGTCTAAAATAGCTATAAGACTAACTTCAGGTAAGTCAAGTCCTTCACGAAGCAAGTTAATTCCAATTAGCACATCAAAATCTGCATTTCTAAGACCAATTATTAATTCATTTCGCTCAATTGCATCAATATCTGAATGCATATATTTACATTTGATACCTAATTCTGTGTAGTATCTTTGCAATTCTTCTGCCATTTTTTTTGTAAGTGTTGTGATTAATACACGCTCATTTCTAGCAATCACCTTTTTAATCTCATCATATAAATGCTCTATTTGGTTTTCGCTATCAATTATGCTAATTTCAGGGTCAAGCAGTCCTGTTGGACGCATAATTTGCTGATAAACACACTCTCCACTAAGCTCAAGCTCTAATTCAGCAGGGGTTGCACTCACAAATAAAAAAAAGCAATCTTTATTAATAAATTCATCAAATTGTAATGGTCTATTATCTAAAGCGCTTGGCAATCTAAAGCCGTATTCAACTAGCACTTCCTTTCTAGCTCTATCTCCTGCAAACATTCCCCTAAATTGTGGCAAACTAACATGACTTTCATCTACAATTACTAAAAATGGCTTTTGTTTTATTTTAAAATAATCAAATAAAGTATAAGGAGTTTCTCCTGCATTAAGCCCACTTAAATGTCTTGAATAATTTTCTATTCCTTTAGTCATTCCTGTAGTTTCTAGCATTTCTAAATCAAATTCAACTCGCTGTTCTAAGCGTTGTGCTTCTAATAATTTGCCTTGTTTTTTAAAATATTCTAATCTTTCATCAAGCTCATCTTTAATATCCCTACAAGCTCTTTTAAGAGTTGGAGTAGCGACTATAAATTGATTTGCAGCATAAAGTGTGAATTTATTTAAATCTTTTATTTTTTTATTATCAAAAGTATTAAAAGTATAAATTTTTTCTAATTCATCATCAAAAAATTCTAAGCGAATTGCATCATCTTCATAATAAGCTGGATAAATATCTATAATATCCCCATTTACACGGAAATTCCCCCTATCAAAAAACGCATCATTTCTACTATATCCCATAGCTACTAAATGAAGTAATAATTCTTTTTGTTTATAACATTTGCCTACTTCAAAAAACTCTACCATGTCAATATATTCAGCAGGATTTCCTAATCCATAATTAGCACTTACACTTGCAATACAAACGCAATCATCGTATGCTAAAAGCGAAGCAGTTGAGCTTAAACGAAGCCTTTCTAAATCATTATTAACCGAGCTATCTTTTTCTATAAATGTATCAGTTCTAGGAATATAAGCTTCAGGTTGATAATAATCATAATAACTTATGAAATACTCCACATGATTATTCGCAAAAAAGCCTTTAAATTCGCTATAAAGCTGAGCGCAAAGTGATTTATTATGGCTCATTATTAAAGTAGGCATTTTAAGTTCATTGATCACATTTGCCATTGTAAAGGTTTTACCCGAGCCTGTAACTCCTAAAAGAGTTTGATATTTTTGTCCATTTTTTACACCATTTACAATTTTTTCTATTGCTTGTGCTTGGTCAGGTGATGGTTTATAATTACTAATTAACTCAAACATTTTAATCCTAAAAAATAATTTTTATTATTATATTAACTATAAATAATTAAAATCACAGCTTTAAAATTTGATTAAGGATAAACAAAATGAGCGATAACATAACAAGCACACTAAGTAATAAAATAGTAGAATTAATGGAAAAATATAAATATTTAGTAAGCGAAAACGAAAGACTTATGAATGAATTAACTCAAGCAAAAGCTAAATGTGAAGCACAATCATATGAAATTAGTAAATTAGAAGAAGAGTTATTAAATAAAAATTTAATTGAAGAAGAAACCTTAAAAGCAATAGAGCAAGTGCTTGGAAACAACAACTAAATTTACGATAACCTTAGGAGCTAGGGGCTATAATTTTAATGTTCCATCTAAAGAATTTTTAGCTTATTTAAATGATGATATAAATAAGCTAAAAAATCCTACAAAAAATATAGAAATACCACAATTTATTAATTTATATCTTAAAAAAAGTTACTCACACTTTCAATTAGTGCAAGAATTTGAAAAAATACAAGAAGAGAATTTAAAACTTAAAGAAGAAAATGTAAATCTTAAATCAGAATTGCAAAGACAAAAAGAAGATTTAATAAATATTATAAATATTCTTAACAATAAAGGAAAAATAGATGAAAAAAGCATTTAGTATGATAGAAATGATTTTTGCTATTGCTGTTATAGGAATATTAGCAGGAATTGCAATTCCTAAAATGATGGCTAATAAAGACACAGCACATATAGTGCAATTAAAAGAGCAAGTTGAAGCTATTAGAAAAGGTATTGAAGCCTACGCTGGAAATACTTATGTAGAAAAAGGCTTCAAAGAATATCCTGCAAAATTATGCAGTAGTGGTTGTAAGGGTGCTCCTGCTTTTGCTGATGAGGTAGCAAAAGGAATTAATAGAAGAGCTACTAATTCAATAGGCTGGGATAATGCTGATGATGATTTATTATTTGTTACAAAACCTAAAGAAAAAGCAGCAGTATTTTTTAAATACGATGCAAGCGATGGAAGCTTTAAATGTGATAAAAGCAAGGTCTTAAGCGGTTGGAAAGCAGAAGATTGCTCTATAATAGGAGAATAATATGAAAAAAGCTATGAGTATGATGGAAATTATATTTGTAATAGTGATTATTGGTATATTAGCTGGCGTTGCTATTCCTAAATTATTTGCAGGTCGTGATGATGCACAAATATTAAAATTAAAAGAAACACTAGCTTTAATTCGTTCAGGCATAGAACAATATAAGCAAAACAGCCTTTATACAGATGGCACTTCAAAATATCCAGATGGCTTATGCTTAGACGCTAAGCGTGATAAAGGCACAACATGCCAAAATAATATGAAAAATAGCAATAGTTTTTTTGCAGCAGTATTAAAAAACCCTGTTACTTTTGGGTCTAAGCAAGGTAGTTGGGATGGTTGGACTAATAAAGTTGTAAATGAAACTTTTATTTATTATGCTGATAATAATAAAAATGGCTATGTATTTGAATACGATAAAAATAAAGGAACTTTTAAATGCCTTAATTCGTATCCAGGCGCAAAAGTTTTACCTTGTAAAAAATTAGGCGAGTAAAATGCTAGTAAATAAAAAAGCCTTTACTATGATAGAGCTAATATTTGCGATAGTTATTATCGGGATATTATCGGCTGTAGCTTTACCTAATTTTTTTGATTTAAAATTTAAATCTGATATAGCTAGCTTAAAATCAGAAATTGAAGGTATTAATGGCAAAATTAACGCTCAACTACTAAAAAATGTAATGATAGGGAAAGTGTCAAGCTATGATAATCTAGATAATTTAAATTCATCTGGAAAACCAATTGAACCTACTAAAATTTTTACAGCTTTATTTAAAGATGGCTTAGATAGAGGAGATGAGAATAAAGGTTGGCTTTTTTTAGCAAGAACAACGGCTACAAGCAATGCAACATATTCTGCATGGACTGATTTATACAACCCAGCTTATCAAGCAGATAAAGATTTTCAAGATTACTTAGATAAAGAAAAGAAAGATAATAATCTTATAAAAGATGAGAAAATGGAACTATATAGATACACATTTAATTCTAATGTATATTATAAATTTATTTATAGAAGTATAAAATCAGAATTAATATGTGTAGAAGCAGTATGTAATAAATGTAATAGTAAAAGAATTGATTCAATTAATAATATGATTCCTTGTATCAAAAAAGCTTCTTAATGAATTATTATAAAGTAGCGATTTTAGGACATAATTTAGAAACTTTAACCTATGAAAGTGATGAAGAAATTAAACCATTTTCAAAGGTTGAAGTAAAATTACATAATAAAAATTGTCTTGCAATTGTTATTAATAAATGTGAAAAGCCAACTTTTAACACCAAACAAATAATAAGTATTTTCAATGAATTTCTAACTGATAATCAAATGAAATTAGCAGAATTTATGAGTAAATATTACGCTGCTAATATATCTTTATGTCTTGATAGTTTTATACTAAGCAAAAATATATCTAATACTAAAAACAATTTGAATATAGATATAAATTTAAAACTAAATGAAAAACAACTTTTGTGTCTAAATAGTTTACAAAATAATAAAATGAATTTGGTTTTTGGAGATACAGGAAGTGGAAAAACTGAAATATATGCAAAATTAATTCAAGAATGCCTTAATGAAGGAAAACAAGCATTGTTTTTAATGCCAGAAATCAGCCTAACTCCACAAATGCAAAAAAGAATGAAAGTATATTTTAAAGATTTATTCATTACTTGGCATAGCAAAATTACTAAGGCTAAAAAACAAAAAGATTTAATAGAATTTGAATTAGGAAATAAGCCTTTAGTAATTGGTGCAAGGTCGGCACTTTTTTTACCTTTTAGTAATTTAGGATTAATTATCGTAGATGAAGAACACGATAATTCGTATAAATCTTCAAAATATCCATGTTATAACGCAAGAGATTTGGCAATTTATCTAGCAAGTATTACAAATGCAAAAATCATTTTAGGCTCTGCAACACCAAGCCTTCAAAGTTTTTATAATCAAAATATAAATAAATTTAGATTAAAAGGCACATATTTTCAAAGCGAAAAAGAAATTCTTTTTGACGATAGTCTTGAGACACCTAGCTCTAATTTACTTGATTTATTAGAAGATAATTTAAATAAAAAAGAGCAAAGTATGATATTTTTGCCAGTGCGTGGTAATTATCGTCAAGTTGTATGCAAGGATTGTAATTCAAGAAAAGTTTGTCCTAATTGCTCTGTGGCAATGAGTTTACACAATAAAACATATAAATGCCATTATTGTGGTAAAAAAGAGTATTTAAAAAATACCTGTGATAACTGCGGTAGCGAAATATTAGAAAGTAAAATAATAGGAACAGCTCAATTATGCGAAGAATTAAAAAAGGCTTTACCTAATGCAAATATTGCAAAATTAGATAGCGATGAATTAAGCTCGGCAACTAAACTTAAAGAAATACTAGAAGAATTTGAATTAGGAAATATAGATATTTTAGTAGGAACTCAACTAATATCAAAAGGACACGATTATAAAAATGTTACATTTTGTGCTATTTTAGGACTTGATGAATATTTATTCTATCCTGATTATAAAGCTCGTGAAAATACACTTGCCCTTGCTATTCAAGTAGCTGGTCGTGCAGGAAGAGGCAAAAAAGCTAAAGTGTTAATAAATACTCAAAATAAAGATTTTTTTGAAAAATATTTACAAAATTATGATGAATTTTTAGAAGATGAGAAATTTTTTAGAACTAATTATCCACCATTTAAAAGACTATTAAGATTAATTATTGCATCAAAAAACGAAATAGAAGCAAGTAATTTATGTGAAGACTTGGCAAATCATTTAAAAAATAGCAAAGAAAACGATAATGATTATGAAATAATAGGCTATGGAAAATGTGCTATAGAAAAAATTAACAATAATTATAGATATTATATTTTGCTCCGTTCAAATAAAAAAATGTTACTAAGTAACCTAGCCTTGCACTACAAACAGTTACAAAAAGTAACAATTGATATAGACCCTATACATTTTTCTTGACAAAACTACTTTTTTATTATCTAAAGCATTTATAATCTTTTTAAAAATTTTAAAGGAGTTAATATGGCATTTTTAGAAGAATACCAAAAATTAGTTGAAGAGCGTGCTGCTCTTAATGTCCCTGCATTGGTTTTAAATGTAGCTCAGACAAAACAATTATGCGAGCTTTTAGAAAACAACGATAAAAATAGCGAAAAATTAAAAGATTTATTAGCTAATCGTGTTGGTGTTGGTGTTGATGATTCTGCGCTTATTAAATGTGATTTCTTAGAAAAAATACTATTTAACAATAGTAAATGCACCTGTATAAATAAATCTGAAGCAATATCAATGCTAAGCACAATGCTTGGAGGTTATAATGTAAGAGTATTACTTAAAGCTTTAGAAAACAATGAAATTGCAGAACTTGCTGCAAATGCTTTAACTAATATTATTTTCGTTCATGATGGTTTTGATAAAGTTGCTGAATTACATAAAAAGGGAAATAAATTCGCAACTAAAGTTCTAACAAGTTGGGCTAATGCAGAATGGTTTATTAAAAGACCTGAAGTAGCATCTGAAATTGAATGTATATGCTTTAAAGTAAATGGAGAAACAAATACAGATGATTTAAGTCCAGCAAGTGAAGCATTTACTAGAAGTGATATTCCTTTACACGCACAAGCAATGCTAGTTAGAAGACAACCAGGTAGTATTGAAAAAATAGAAGAACTTAAAAAATCTGGCATTCAAGTAGCTTATGTAGGTGATGTTGTAGGAACTGGCTCAAGCCGTAAATCAGCAATAAATTCAGTTCAATGGCACATAGGTGAAGATATAAAAGGAGTTCCAAATAAACGCACAGGCGGTGTGATTTTAGGACAAACTATTGCTCCAATTTTTTTCAATACCGCTCAAGATAGTGGTGCTTTACCAATAGTTTGTGATGTTACAAATCTTGAAATGGGAGATAGATTTGTTGTTGATATTGCAAACGGACAAATTAAAAAAGATGGTAAAGTTGTTTCAACTTTTGAAATAAATCCAAATACTCTTTTAGATGAAGTTCGTGCAGGTGGAAGAATTCCATTAATCGTAGGTCGTGGATTATGTGCTAAGGCTAGAGATGTTTTAGGTATGCCAAAAGAAGAAATATTTAAAAAACCATCTCAACCTGAAGTAAAAGTTAAAGGTTATACATTAGCTCAAAAAATGCTAGGTCGTGCTTGTGGTTTAGAAGGCGTTGTTCCTGGAATGTATATAGAGCCAAAAACTACAACCGTTGGTAGTCAAGATACAACAGGACCAATGACAAGAGATGAGATTAAAGAACTTGCTAGCTTAGGATTTAATGCTGATTTTGTATTACAAAGTTTTTGCCATACAGCAGCATATCCTAAGTCAAGCGATGTAACAACACACACAACATTACCACATTTTATGAGTTCAAGAGGTGGGGTTTCACTTAAACCAGGTGATGGGGTAATTCATAGTTGGCTAAATCGTTTTGCTATGCCTGATGAAGTTGGAACTGGAGCTGATTCGCATACAAGATTTCCAATAGGCATTAGTTTTCCTGCAGGTTCAGGACTTGTAGCATTTGCTGCTGTAACAGGTGCTATGCCACTTAATGTGCCTGAGAGTATTTTAGTTCGTTTTAAGGGCGAATTACAACCTGGTGTTACATTAAGAGATTTAGTAAATGCAATTCCTTATGTAGCTATAAAAGAAGGTTATTTAACGGTTGAGAAAAAAGGCAAAAAGAATATTTTTGCTGGTAAAGTTTTAGAAATTGAAGGCTTAGAAAATCTAAAAGTAGAACAAGCATTTGAATTAAGCGACGCAAGTGCTGAAAGAAGCGCAGCTGCATGTTGTGTTAATTTAAGTAAAGAAAGCATAGCTGAATATTTAAATTCTAATATAAGCTTAATTGATGCTATGATTGAAGCTGGATATGAAGATAAAAATACACTTTTAAGAAGAAAAGCTAGAATGCAAGAATGGCTTAATAATCCTACATTATTAAGAGCTGATAAAGACGCTAGTTATGAGCATATTTTTGAAATAGATTTAAATACTATAAAAGAGCCTATCCTAGCTTGTCCAAACGACCCTGATGATGTAGCAACTCTTAGTGAAGTATTAGCAGATAGCAAACGCCCACAAGATATTGATGAAGTATTTGTTGGTTCTTGTATGACAAATATAGGACATTATAGAGCTTTAGGAGAAGTTATTAAAGGTAAAGGTATGCTTAAAACTCGTCTATGGGTAGCACCTCCAACAAAAATGGATAAAGCTCAACTAACAAAAGAAGGATATTATTCAATTTATGGTGCAGCAGGTGCTAGAATTGAAGTTCCAGGATGTAGCTTATGTATGGGTAACCAAGCTCGTGTAAATGATGGAGCTGTTGTATTTAGTACAAGCACAAGAAACTTTGATAACAGAATGGGTATAGGCGCTCAAGTTTATTTAGGTAGCGCTGAATTAGCTGCTGTTTGTGCTTTACTTGGTCGCTTACCAAACCCAAGCGAATATTTAGAATTAGTAAATGATAAAATAAGCGATAGCAAAAAAGCTAATATCTACAAATATCTAAACTTCAATGAAATTGAAAACTTTAAAGTAGATTAATAATCTAGGGCATTTTGCCCTAGAACAATTTATTAATAAACTTTTATAATAATTAAGCTAAATCAATAAAACAAACAAAAAAGACAAATATAATCTCATTTAAAAATATTATGAAAGGATTTTTATGGAAAGTTTATATCCATTTGCACTTATTATTCACATTTTTTGTGCGATTATTTTTGTTGGTTATTTGTTTTTTGATGTTGTTATCTTTAGTCGTGCTAAGAAAAATCTAAGCCAAGAATTAGCACAACAAATTCAAGAAAGCATAACTAAAAGAGCTATTAAAATTATGCCAATTTGTGTGGTATTGTTAATACTTACAGGCGGTATGATGATGAGTAGATGGGTTGGTAGCGAGATTGGCTTTTTTGACACTACATTTCAGAAAATTTTTATGCTAAAAGTTGCTTTTGCAAGCTTAATTTTTATAATGGTAGCTATTAGTTTAATTTTCAAATTCGTAATCAAAAAACCAAATCCTTTAAACAAAATAATACACCCACTAGCATTAACTCTAGCTATTCTTATTGTGCTTTGTGCTAAGTTAATGTTTTATGTATAAATTAGTAATATCTTTAATATTTTTTAATATAGCTTTATGTTTATACTTTGCTAGTTTAGATGCTTTTTATAGTATCCAACTAGCATTTTATGCTAATTTAATAATTCCATTTCTAAGCTATTTAAGTCTTAAAAAATCATTACCTAAATTCCAAATTGCTAATACACCTAGATTTTTTATACAAAATACAAACCCTATTTATATACCAAAAAAAGGAATTAAAGAGAATTTTAAAGCAATTAAACATTATAAAATATTTATAAATATATATAAGTTTTTAGCCTATGTTTTTTTTATAATACTCGTATTAATATTAATTAATAATAAGCTTTTTAATATAATTGCTTTTTTTGCAAGTTCTTTTGTAATAATTTTAAACTTATTATTAGTAAGGATATTTAAATGATAAAAACAATCAACTCTTTAAGAGCATTATTATTTGCGTCTTTGCTATTGTTTGTAGGAAATTCTTTTTTACTAAGCTCAAATTCTATACTACTAAAAAATCTTGGATATGATGAATTTTATGTAGGATTAGTAAGTTCAAGCATATATTTTGGTGCATTAATTAGCACATTTTTTTCTCATAGTCTAATTCAAAAAGTAGGACATATTAGAAGTTTTGGTTTTTTTACTTCATTATTTGCTATAGCTGCAATTTTGCATATATTTACAAAAGAAATATATTTTTGGGCTATTTTAAGATTTACAATAGGATTTTCATACTATACATTATTAGTAATTATTGAATCTTGGATAAATCAAAAATCAAAAAACGAAATTCGCTCACGAATGCTTTCAATTTATGAAATAGTATTTTACTCTGGTTTTGCCATAGGAGTATTATTGTTATATTTTGAACCAGATTACAATAATGTATTTATAATAGCTGTTATAGTGATTTTATTATGTTCGTTACCGCTTAATTTATTAAAAATCAAACAACCTATCCTTAAGGAAAGGCGTAAAATAAGTATCCCAAATATTTTTAATGTATCAAAATTAGCATTTATATCAGCATTTGTTGGTGGCTTTTTAATGAATGGATTTTTTTCTATGTCTCAGACATATTTTTTAGCATTAAATTATAATATTCAAGATATATCTTTGCTAATTTTTACAGCAATGTTAGGCGGATTTATAGCACAATTATTTATAGGTAAATTTTCTGATACTTATGGTAGAAAAATAGCGATTTTATCTTGCGTAATACTTGCATTTTTTGCTAGTTTAGGGCTATATTTTTTAGCAAGTAATAAAATTGCTATATTTATTTTATGCTTTTTCCTTGGAATGGGGCTTTTTTGCGTATATGCTTTAGCACTTGCAAGGGCTAGTGATAGAGCAAAAGAAAGCTCGCAAATGCTTGAAATCGGAAGAACGCTAATGTTTGCTTATGTTTCAAGCTCTGTTTTATCTCCTATAATTTTAGGCTTTATGATAAGTAATTTTGGAGCTAATGCTTATATTTTAGTTTATATAGTTTTATTGTTTTTCTTAGCTATTTTTACTCTTACTCAACCAAAAATTGACGCTGTAAATAGAATAGAATTTGAGCAAAAACCAAGTCAATTTGTGCATTTAGGCAACGATGAATAATATAAATACGACTTTAAATTCTTTAGTAAATAGTGATTTAGGGCTAAAGCAACAAGGGAATTTAAAACCCAATGTAAAAGATACAAAAGATATTAAAGAACCCTTAAAAGAAGGTAGTTCATTAATAAACGAAGCCTTAAGCGAAGATGAAACACTAGAACTAGGTCTTAAAAAAATCGTAAATAAATTACTTGATGGAATAAAATCAAGTAAAGATTTAAACCAACTAGGCGAAAATGCAAAAAACATAAATATTTCAAAAAATATTGCTCAAGATATTAAAGAATTAAAAGCAATTTTAAGCAAGGATAAGGATTTAGAAATATTTGTAAGTAAGCTTGATAATTTATTAAATACCAAAATGCAAGATTCAAAAGCCTTATTTCAAGCTTTAAATAATTCAGGAGTATTTTTAGAGAGCAAACTAAGGGCTAATCTAAACGAACAAGCCTTACCACAAAGCTTTTTTAGGCTTATTTCATTTATGAAAAATATCAAAACAAGTGATTTAAAAAGTGAGATTTTTAAACTCGGTCAAGAGCAAATGAGTGCCGAAAAATCCCTTGAAAAATTAGAAAATTTTATAAATCAAAAATTAGAAAATAAATCAACCACTACCCCTGTTATAAAAACTTTAGAATTATTAAAAAACGCTAGAGCGTATTTGCAAAAAAATACCGAACCACTAAAACTAATTGAAGTAGCAAATAAATTAGAAGATAAAATTAATAAAGAAATAAAAAACCTAATAAATATTGAAGTTAAAAACGATAAAGTAAAAAGTATATTACCAAAATTAGCAAGTTTAAAAGCTGATATTCAAAACATAAAAAATCTAGCAAAAGAAATCATAAACAACCCATCAAATGTGCAAAATAATTATAAAATTTCAAATAATGAGAACAATATTTTAAGCAAACTTGAAAATATTAAAGAAATTCTAAAAAATAATAATGATATTTATACTAAAGATACTAATAAAATTGAAATAAAAACAACAAAAGAATTTAAAAATAAGGAAAATCAAAAAATCAATAATTTAAATTCTAAAACCACAGATGATAAAATAAAAGCCACTGAAAAACCTATAGAAAAATCAAGTGAAGATATAAAAAGTGATTTAAAAGCTTTACAAGATATAACAAAATCTCAAGATATTAAACAAGAATTAAAGTTGTTAAACAATCCAGAAATCAAACAAGCAATCAATCAAAACAATACAATAAGTTCTATTTTAAATAGCGAGAATTTGAGTTTGCAAAATAAAATTGAAAGTTTGACAAAATTACTAAGTGCTAATTTAAAAAATGAAGAAAGTTTTAAAAATTATATAAATACTCAAGAAATAAAAAGCCTAAAAACTCACTTAAATCAAGCCAAAAAAGATATAAATCAGGTTGTAACTAGAACTGCAGAACATATAAACAACTCCATTTCAAATGATGCTAAATCAATACTGCTTCAAACTTCAAAAGTAGCTTTAGCAAAAGATAATAAAATAGCCTATGATATGAGCCAAAAACTATTAAATCAAATAGAATTAAACCAAATAATATCAGTTGCAAATAATGAAGTAAATACATACCTACCCTACTCTTTAGATGATTTAGATGAATCAAATATTAGTTTTAAAAGTGATAGCGAAGATAAATTTTACGCACAAATTAAGCTAAAATTTAAAAGACTTGGAGCTATTAATATTATGCTTGGTTTAAATCAAGATAAATATTTAGATATTAATATGATGATAGAAAATGATAATTTTAGAGAAATCTTAATCAATCACGCAAGGGGTTTTAAAAAAGATTTAAGAAAAGCTGGTTTAATTACTTCTAATTTCTTTATTAGTAAATTAAGAGAGAGCAAATACGAAGATGAATATACATTAGACTTAGGATTTAATAAAAAAGTATGAGTAAGATAAGAAAAGCCCTAGCCTTAGGCTATAACAAAGATAAAAATAATGCTCCAAAAGTAATGGCAACAGGTAGCGGAGAAATTGCCGAAAGAATTATAAAATTAGCTAACGAGCATAATATTCCTATTAAAGAAGATGAAGAATTATGTGAAGTATTAAGCAAATTAGAATTAGGAGAAGAAATTCCACCTGCAATGTATAAGGCTGTTGCCGAAGTATTTTCATTCATTTATAGAATGTCAAAAGAAATGAAATGATTATTTTTTTAAATATTTATAATAATATTTAAATTAATAAATATCAAGCTTTTAAAATTATTCCATTAACTTATTTTCATATTTTAATATTATAATTTTTATATAACTTAAAAAATTAAGTTTTATTTAAACTAAAAGGAGAATTTATGGAAAAGTTATCTCGTAGAAGCTTTTTAAAAGGTGCAGCAGGAGTAGCAGCTAGTGCGTCAAGTTTAGGTGCTGTTGATTTTATTGGTGAAAATAATTTGTTGCCAAATTCCATTGAAGGAAGTATGTCTGTATCGCATTTTGGTGCTTTTCATCCTATAGTTAAAAATGGAAGATTAGAAGGGGTAATTCCATTTAAAGGAGATGAATCTCCTAGTTCAATGTTAAATGGTGTTGTAGCTAGAACCTATGCTCCAGATAGAATTAAAAACCCAAGCGTTAGAAAAAGTGTTTTAGAAAAAGGATTTGAAAAAGCTCCTAAAAGCTTAAGGGGTAAAGAAGAATTTGTTGAGATTACTTGGGAAAAAGCTTATGAATTAGTAGCTAATGAGCTTAAAAGAGTTTATGAAAAATATGGCTCTAATGCTGTTTATGGTGGCAATTATGGTTGGCACGGAGTTGGTGGTGTTGGAAATCCACAAACTTTAATATATAGAATGTTAAATATTACAGGTGGTTATACCGCTAGAGTTTTAAGCTATTCGTGTCATTGCATTGGGGCTATTACGCCACATATAGTTGGAGTAGATGAATCAGCAGCACAAGTTACTTCTTGGGATAATGTATTAGAACATTCAAAAGTAATTGTAATGTGGTCAGCAGATATTCTTACTACAAATCAAATACACCATCCAAATTGGTTTGTAGGAATGCATAGAACAAATAAATATATACAAAGATTAAAAGAACTTATTAAAGAAGGTAAAATTAGAGTTATAAATATAGACCCAGTGGTAAATC
>NZ_JACGAU010000016.1:0-42794 GCF_020137595.1 Campylobacter sp. RM12640 | reverse complement strand
AAATAAATTTACATTGCTTTTTTATTTTTAGCAATGTAAATTAACTATTTTTAAATATTAGCTAGGCGTTTTGAAGTGCTAATAACGCTATCAGGATTAAGTGACATTGAGCTAATGCCTTTTTGCTTTAGCCAAACAGCTAAATCTATATGATCACTTGGACCTTGACCACAAATTCCTACATATTTGTTTGCTTTTTTACAAGCTGTAATTGCTCTTTCTAACATAAATAAAACCGCTTCATCTCTTTCATCAAAATCAGCCACTAAAATATCCATTCCACTATCTCTATCAAGTCCTAAAGTAAGCTGGGTTAAATCATTGCTGCCTATACTAAAACCATCAAAATATTCTAAAAACTCATCGCATAAAATAGCATTACTAGGCACTTCGCACATCATAATCACTCTTAAGCCATTTACGCCACGCTTTAAGCCATTTTTTGCTAATAGATTTATAACTGAATTTGCTTGTGATAAAGTCCTTACAAAAGGCACCATAATTTCAATATTATTTAGCCCCATTTCATCTCTTGCTATTTTTAAAGCTTCACATTCAAGCTTAAAGCATTCCGCAAAACTAGGAGCTAAATACCTACTTGCACCTCTAAATCCTAGCATGGGGTTTTCTTCGTGCATTTCGTAAAATTCTCCGCCTAATAATTTTCTATATTCATTAGTCTTAAAATCACTAAGTCTAATAATCACAGGCTTAGGATAAAAAGCAGTCGCAATTGTAGCTATACCTTCGGCTAATTTTGATACAAAAAATTCTCTTGCATTAGAATAGCCTTTACTAGCTTCATTTATTTTATTTCTTAAATCATCATTTATATTGTCATAATCTAAAATAGCATTAGGATGAATGCCTATGTGATTATTTATAATAAACTCAAGTCTAGCAAGTCCTACACCATCATTTGGCATTTGTGCGAATTTGAATGCTAATGCAGGATTTCCCACATTCATCATTATTTTTACACCGCAATTTTGCATTTCAAATTCTTCATTTTCAATTACTTCGTATTTTAATGCCCCTTCATAAACCCTACCTTCATCTCCATGAACACAACTAACGCTTACTAAATCTCCATCTTTTAATATAGTTGTAGCATTGCTAGTGCCAACAACTGCACCAATTCCTAGCTCTCTTGCAATAATTGCTGCATGACAAGTCCTACCACCCCTATTTGTAACTATTGCTGCGGCTTTTTTCATAACAGGTTCCCAGTTTGGATCTGTCATATCAGTAACTATTACATCTCCAGCATTTACACGAGAAATCTCGCTAATATCGTTTATAACCTTAACTACCCCAACGCTTATTTTTTGTCCTATTGCTCTACCTGTTATTAGGACTTTTGATTCTTCTTTTAATTTATAGCTTATATCTTTTTTCTTTTGAGATTGAACGGTTTCAGGTCTTGCTTGAAGTATATAAATCTTACCATCTAATCCATCTAATCCCCATTCTATATCCATAGGTCTTTTATAATGCTCTTCTATAATTAAAGCATATCTTGCAAGTTCGTTTATTTGCTCATCATTTAGGCTAAATTTATCTTGCATATTTTTAGCTACATCTACTACTTTTACGGCGTTTTCTCCTGCTTTTCTTTCTTCTTTAAATTCCATCTTAATTAGCTTTGAGCCGATTTTTCTTGAAATTATTGCTTTATTATTGTTTTTTAGGCAAATTTTTGATACATAAAACTCATCAGGATTCACCGAGCCTTGAACCACACATTCGCCTAATCCATAAGATGAAGTGATAAATACAACATCTTTAAATCCACTTTCAGTATCAAGGCTAAACATAACCCCGCTACTTCCTTTATCGCTTCTTACCATACGCTGAATACCAGCACTAAGCGATACTTCAAAATGTGAAAAACCCTTATGCACTCTATAAGAAATCGCCCTATCATTATAAAGTGATGCAAAAACCAAACGGATTTTATCCAATATATCATCAATTCCACTAACATTCAAAAAAGTTTCTTGCTGACCAGCAAAAGAAGCATCAGGCAAGTCTTCTGCGGTAGCTGATGAACGAACAGCAAAAGTGCCTAACCCATCGCTATCTAATTCTTTATAAAACTTAATGATTTGCTCTAAAAATAAAGGCTGAAAATTAGCTTTAGTTATTAAGCTTCTAATTTTTGCACCACACTTAGCAAGTGCATCTAAATCATCAGGATTTAAATTCTTTAACTCATTAGTAATTATTTCATCTAAATTATTGTATTTTAAAAAATCTCTAAAAGCTTGTGCTGTAGTTGCAAAACCATCAGGCACTCTAACCCCACTACTAGCAAGATTTGAAATCATCTCGCCTAAACTAGCGTTTTTACCACCAACTATTTCTACATCGCTCATTCTAAGTTTTGAAAAAGCTAAAACATATTCCATTTTCACACTCCTTTTTGATAGAATTATTTTATTTTAACAAGCAAGGATAACTTAAATGAAACAATTAAATAAAAAAATTGTGTTTTTTATAAGTGATGGAACAGGAATAACCGCTGAAACATTTGCTCACTCGGTATTAGCTCAATTTGAAGATGAATATGTTTTCACACAAATTAGAGAGCCTTTTATAAATACTGAAGAAAAGGCAATTAAGGTTGCAAATAAAATTAATGAATTAGCAAAAACTGATATTCCGCTAGCATTTAGCACTTTAATTAATGTAAATATTGCTAATTATATTAAGAATTCTAATTGTGTTTTTATAGATTTATTAGAGCCTTTTGTTAGCTTAATTTCAAATAAATTAAATGTAAAACCTAGCATAAAACAAGGTCTATCTCACTCAAACACTCATAATAAAAATTATCAAAATAGAATAGAAGCTATTAATTTTACTTTAGAGCACGATGATGGACAATTCATCTACGCACTTGATAATGCTCAAATAATTTTAATAGGGGTTTCAAGATCAGCAAAAACACCAACTAGCCTTTATCTTGCTATGCAATATGGAATTAAGGTAGCAAATTATCCACTAACTCCTGATGATTTTAAGGCTTGTGCTTTGCCTAATGCTTTAAAACCTTATAAAAACAAGCTTTTTGGTCTTAGCATAGACCCATATCGCCTAAGTGAAATACGCAACGAAAGGCTGCCTAATTCTGAATACGCAAGTATAATTAATTGTAAAAATGAAGTAAAAAATGCAGAATTTTTAATGAAGATAAACAATATCCCATTTTTAAATATCACAAATAAAAGCATAGAAGAAGTAACTTCTACTTTATTAGATATATTTGATATACATAATTAATTATTACTTAAAAATAATTATTAATTATTAATATTTATTTTATAAGATTTTTTATATTTATATTAAGGAGATAAAAATGAAAAATCTTATAAAAATTAGTATCGCAACAACTCTTTCAATTAGTTTGTATGCTAACAATATAAATGAAGAAATTGCTGCAAAAGAATATGATGCTCAAAAACTAGCAGATATTATTGTAAAGTTGAATGTTATGGGAGATAAAAGCAAAAAACCAAATCATCATAAGGGTTTTTGCGTAGGTGGAGTTTTTAAGCCAGATAGTAATATTAATAAATATTTCAATATTGAGCTATTTAAACAAAAAAGCATACCTGTAAATGGAAGAGTTTCTTTAGGTGGTGGTGAATTAAATGATAAAAGTAAAGCAAGGGGTTTAGCTATTAAGTTAGAAGGAGATAATGATAATTGGACTATGGTAATGCTAAGCAATCCAATTAATTTTGCAAAAACTCTAAAAGAATTTGGATATTTTCACGAAATGCAATTACCTGATGAAAATGGTAATGTAAATAAAGAAAAAATAAAACAAGCTTTTAGCGAAGTTCAATCTTTTAAAAATTTTGCAGAATATACTAAAAATATAGGGTTTTCAAAAAGCGTTGCTAATACTCAATTTTATAGCGTTCATACTTTTTTCTTTGATGATAAAAACAATAACAAATTTCCAGCTAGATGGACTTTTAAACCAAAAGATGGAGTTAAATTTTTAAGCGAAGAAGAAATAAAAACAACAAGCAATGATTATTTAGCAAAAGATTTTCAAGAAAAAATAAAAAATGCTCCTATTGAATATGAATTATTTTTTACATTACCAAATGAAAATGATGAATTGTATTCAACAAATGCTTTATGGCAAGGAGAACACAAGCAAATTTTCGCAGGGACTTTGCAACTTACACAATATAATGGCTTAGATTGCAATCTTGATGTATATTTTCCTTGGGATATGGCAAAAGGAGTATATGAGCCAAAAGATGAACTTTTTATACCAAGAAACGAAGCTTATGTAATAACTTTTGGTTATAGACAATAAGCTAAAGGGGTTTTAGAATTTGAAATATTAATTTCAAATTCTAATTATTTTAAGAGTTTATATATTTCATTAAAGTTACATAGCACAAATACGCCATAGCAATGGTAATTAACCAACCTATTAAAGCTAGTAATTTAGAGTGTTTATAATCTCCTACTATGTTTTTCTTATAAGCTGCAATTAATATCACACATAAAGCAATAGGCAATATAAAACCATTTAAAGTCCCTACCAAAATTAATACTGCAGTTGGTTTTCCTATAGTTGAAAATACTAAAGTAGAAAATATAATAAAAGCTATTATTATATTATTTTCATTCTTTTTAAGCCAAGGACTAAAGCTTGATATAAAACTAACTGATGTATAAGCACAACCAACCACTGAAGTAATAGAAGCAGCCCAAATTACAATACCAAAAACAACACTACCAAAATTACCCAAAATATATTCAAAAGGAGTAAGAGCTGGATTGTTAGGATTTAAACTAACGCCTAAAGAAATAACCCCTAAAACTGCTAAAAATAAAAATACCCTAATAATACTAGCTATAATTATTCCTGAAACCGAACTTTTACTAACTTCTTTTAGATTTTCAACACCACAAATCCCCGCATCAAGTAAGCGATGAGCACCTGAAAAAGTAATATATCCGCCAACCGTTCCGCCTATTAAAGTAACTAAGCTTAAAGCATCAAATTTTGATGGAGCAAATGTCTCAATAGCCACTTCTTTTAAAGGTGGATTTGATTTAAACACAATATAAATTATTATAAGTATTAATATAGCACCTAAAATCTTAGCAAATCTATCCATATGTGCACCTGCGTCTTTATTAATGAAAATACCTATAGCAATTACTGCACTAATACAAGCTCCTAAAATAGGATTTATCCCAAAAATAGTCTCAAATCCAAGTCCAGCACCTGCAATATTACCTATATTAAATGCAAGTCCACCTAAAATTATCAAAAATGATAATAAATATCCTACACCTGGAAAGACCTTATTAGCAATATCTTGAGCTTTTAATTTACTAACTGCAATAATTCTCCATACATTAAATTGAACCCCAATATCCATTAAAACCGACATTAAAATAATAAAAGCAAAACTAGCCCCTAAGCTTTGTGTAAAGCTAGCAGTTTGAGTTAAAAATCCAGGTCCAACTGCTGAAGTAGCCATTAAAAATGCAGCACCTAATATAGCTTTATTATTTTTCATTAATTACTCCTTATGCTTATATTGTTTTCTTCTAAAGTTTTTTTGATTTTTTGTGCGAATAAAAGTGCTTTTTTGCTATCTCCATGAACGCATAAACTATCAGCTTTTATATTAATTTTTTTACCATTTTCACTGATTACATATGAATGTTTTATCATATTTAATACTTGATTTATTGCTTCATCTTCATTTTCAATTAAAGCATTTTCTTTAGTTCTTGATACTAATAAACCATCATCTGTATATCTTCTATCAGCAAAAACTTCACTAATACTATTAATACCTACATCATTTGCTGCACTAATTAAACAAGAATTGCTAAGCCCCATTAATGCTATATTTTTGCCTAATTTTGCAACTTCTATTGCAATATTTTTTGCTAAGTCTAAATCAACACAAGCCATATTATATAAAGCTCCGTGCGGTTTAACATAGCTTAATTTTACCCCTACTAATTCGCACATTTGCTTAATCGCACCAAATTGATAAGCAAGTAGTGCTTGTAATAATTCTTTATTTAAATTCTCATTAGTTCTTCCAAAATTTGCCCTATCATTAAAGCTTGGGTGAGCTCCTATTCTTAGCTTATATTCTTTAGCTTTAATTAAGGTATTATATATTTCTTTATATCCGCCAGCGTGAAGCCCACAACATACATTAACAGAGCTTATTAAAGCTAATATCTCATCATCATTTTGCATACCTTCAGCTAAATCTGAATTAAAATCAATTCTCACTTGCATACTCCTTTATTTGATTTATATGTGAAATTCTTTCTTTTTTTGCCATTAGAGCTTCTTCAATACTTACTAATTCAAAACTAATCTTAGAATTAATTCTACTTTGAGCAAAAAGCCCTAAATCAGCTTCAATAACTTGAGCAATTTTTGGATAACCGCCTGTTGTTTGTGCGTCTTTTAATAAAACTATAGGCTCTCCACTACTTGGAACTTGAATAGTTCCTGCACTAACTCCGTGAGATGGTAAGCTTAATTCATTGATTAAATTAAGTTTAAAATCACTATTTAGCCTATATCCCATTCTATTACTTGAGCTTGATATATTAAATTCTTGATTTAATAAATTATGCTTTGCTTCATCACTAAAAAGCTCCCATTCAGCACCTTTAATTATTCTTATTTTATCTCTTGGTTTTATCCTAGATACTGCTATTTGAGATAAATTCATTCTTGAACCTATGCTTAATTCATCGCCTACTTTTAATGCTCTACCATTAAATCCACCAAAAGATGCGCTAAGATTTGTAGAAGCTGAATTAAGAACAAAATCAGCACTAAAACCACCATAAGCACAAATATAAGCACACATTCCTGACATAGCTCTTATTAATCTAAGAGTTTTTCCTGCTTCAATTCTAATTCTATAATTATTATGAATTGGCTTTTCATCTATGAATGCTTCATAATTTGCCCCTGTGATACAAAAAGTCATTGCCTTATTGCAATATATTTCTATCCCACCTAAAATCACTTCAATTGCAGGTGCATTTAAGTCATTTCCTAATAAAGCATTACCTAACATAAAGCTCCACTTATCTAAAGCCCCACTCTCATTTACCCCATAACTTTTATATGAAAACCTACCTAAATCTTGAATAGTTGCAATTGATGATATTTTTGTAATTTTCATAATCTCTCCTTAATGCTATTGATTACAAATTTTAATCTATCACCTGCTTTTAAAAGGCTCGGATTTTCGCTATTTACATCAAATAATTTTGCCTTTGTATTTCCTATGATATTCCATCCACCTGGACTTTGATAAGGATATATTCCTGTTTGAGCTCCACCTATACCAACCGAACCTGCTGGAATTTTAAGTCTTGGGGTGCTAAGCCTTGGAGTGTGTAAAATCTCATTTAATCCACCCAAATATGCAAATCCTGGTTGAAAACCTATAAAATAAACATCATAAATAGGCTCGGCGTGTAATTTAGCAAACTCACTCATACTCATACCTTTAGCCTTTGCAATTACTTTTAAATCAAGTCCTAAATCCCCACCATAATCAACAGGAATTTCAATCAATCTTCCTGATAGCTCTAGTGGTTTAGTGCTAGTAATTAACTCATTTAATTTACTTTGTAAATCTAATAAATCCTTATAATTTAAATCACTTGTTAAGACATAAAGAGTATTCATTCCGACCACTACTTCTTTTATATAAGGCATATCTTTAATTACTAAATTAAGTGCATAGCATAGGCGTTGTTTTTCTATGCTTATTGGAGGCTCAAGATATAAAAGCAATGAAGTTTCGCTTGTAATTTTAAATTTGTTATACATAATCATCCTTTAAATTTATTTTTTTAATACTAAAACACACTATATTCGCTATCTTTTCTATCCGTTACAAACATATATCCAGGAGAATGAGTTATCATAATATCAGGCTTACTAGTAAGTGCTATGCTTTGCGGAGTTACCCCACAAGCCCAAAATACACATTCTTCATCAGGATAAATAGTAGATGCGTCTCCAAAATCAGGATTATTAATATCTTTAATACCTATTACACTAGGATTTCCTATATGAACAGGTGCTCCATGCACGCTAGGATAAAGAGCTGTTGCAGTTGTAGCTTTGATTAAATCTTTATGTTTAATTGGTCGCATTGAAACAACCATTTTTCCATAAAACTTACCGGCACTTGCACAATCAATATTTGTAATATACATAGGCACATTATGATCTTCTTCAATATGTCTTAAAGGTATATTGTGATTTAATAAAGCTGCTTCAAATGAAAACGAACAACCTATTAAAAAACTCACATAATCATCTTTAAAATGATTAATAATATCGCTTGTCTCTTCTACTAATTCGCCTTTTTTATATATTCTATATTTAGGAATACTAGTTCTAATATCTGCATTATTTGCACTTGTTTTTGTAAGATATTCTCCCGCGTCTAAGACTTCAATTAAAGGACAAGGTTTAGGGTTTCTTTGACAAAATAATAAAAAATCATAAGCATCACTTTTAGGCAAAATCGCAAGATTAGCTTGAACATAACCTTTACAAACCCCTGCTGTAGGTTTGCTAAATTCATTTTTAGAAATTAAAGCTCTTAACTCTTCTGGTCTCATTTTTTCTCCTTTTTGAAATTGTAGTGTGAAAAAATGTGAAGAAAAGTAAAAATATAAAAAACTTAACTAAAATTGTTACAAAATTACACAATTAATTATATATAAAATAAGTATTAAATATATTGATTATTTATATTAAAAATTAAGAAATTATTGCAATATAACAAATAATTATTGTAATATTTTATATATCTATTTCATAACTAATTTTAATTAGAATAATAATTTTAGGGGAGCGAAAGCTGAGAGTAGGCGTAATAGTCTTGACCCTTTGAACCTGTTTGGGTAATGCCAGCGTAGGGAGATGCAAAATTTTTCTAATCCTTTCTTAGCATTCCCATAAATTGATTTTATGGAGAGTTGTATGAGTAATTTTTTCTTGTGGCTTGGAGCTAGTATTTCGCTAGCTGAAATTGAAGCCGGTAGTTTATTTTCAGGTCTTATTTTAAGCGATTCTTTATTTGCTATATTTTTTGGACATTTTTTAGGTGGAATTTTATTTTTTGCTATGATGTATATTAGTACTAAACTAAAATGCAATGCTATGGGTAGTCTTAAATATTTTTACTCACAAAATGGCAAAATATTCTTTTCATTTTGCAATTTTCTAGCTTTAATTTGCTGGAGTGCAGTTATGATTATGAATGCAGCAATACTGCTAAATGGACTATATCCAAATATAAATTTTAACTTAGTAACAATTTTGTTATCATCACTTTTAATAATATGGCTATTCTTAAAACAAAATTTATTAATGTTAATAAATAATTTTATAGTTTGCATACTTTTTTTGATAGTAATTTATATTTTTTATAACTTAATTAATCTTAATTTAAACCAAATAGAAGTTAATAAAATAAACTTGATAAATGCTATTGAATTAAGTATTGCTATGCCAATTTCTTGGCTTGCATTAGTTGGTGATTATACAAAATATTTTAAAAATCCAATAAAAGATAGCTTAATAGCTTCAGTTGCGTATTTTCTAGGAAGTTCGCTTATGTATATAATTGGATATTTAACTATGAAATACTATAGCGACCTTTCTAGTTTTTTAATCACTTTAAAATTATCAATGTTAATAATATTTTTGATTATTTTTTCAACAATAACAACAACATATTTAGACATTTTTTCAGCTAATGAAAGTATTAAAAATATAAATAATAAATTTGGTAATAAAATTACAATTTTATTAATAATCTTTATTGCTTTATTAATAGCTATTTTTATACCTTTTTCTTTATATGAAAATTTTTTATATACATTAAGTTCAGTATTTTTACCTATGGCATCGGTTATGGTATGTGTATATTGTTTTAAACTAAAAAATTCAGCTAAATTAAATTTTTTAATTTGGTTTATTGGATTTTTAATTTATCAAATACTGATTTATTTTGATTTTTTAGCATCAATTTTAACTTTTTTAATCATTTTAATTTTAACCTTAGGAGGAGAATATGTATCAAAACATTATGCAAAAAACAAGAAATCATAAAACTTTAGTAGAAAGTATTACAAATTATGTAACGATAAACGACTCAGCTAACGCTATTTTAGCTGTTGGTGGCTCACCTATTATGGGAGATTTTTATGAAGAAGTTGGCGAAATTGTTACAATTAGTAATGCGGTTTTGCTAAATATCGGGCAGTTAAACGAAAATCTAATAAAAGCCCATAAAAACGCAGCCTTAAAGGCAAATGAATTAAATATTCCTATTGTTTTTGACCCCGTTGCAGCAGGAGTTAGTAATGCAAGAAATAATTTATGTAAATATTTAATGCAAAATATAAAGTTTTGTGTAATTAAAGGCAATGCAAGCGAGATAAATTATCTAGTAAATAAGACATTAAATGCAAGTGGCTGCGATAGTAGTGATGAAATAAATCAAAATGATTTAGAAAAATACATTGATTTTGCTAAAAAACATAAAACTATTTTGGTAATCACAGGTAAAAATGATTTTATTATCAGCAAAACGAATGTTTTTATACTAAGCAATGGTTCGGCAATGCAGACGAAAATCACAGGTGCAGGTTGTATGCTAGGCAATATCTTAGCCGTTTTTGTTGGGGCAAATGATGATAAATTAAATTCTGTAATCACAGGTATAAGTGCATTTAACATAAGTGCTGAAATAGCCGAAACTAAAGCAAATGGCACTATGTCGTTTAAAATGCACTTAATTGATGAGTTAAGCAAAATTGATGGAACTACCATAAAAGAAAGGATAAAAATTGAAAAACTTAGATGAAATTTTAAGATTTTATGCAATTAGTGATGATATATACACTAAAGAAGATGAATTATTAGATATTTGTGAGATTTTATTTGCAAATCATGTAACTTGCTTTCAAGTAAGAAATAAAGCGAACAATTATAGCCTTAATACACTTTTAAAATTAAAAAATCTTTGTGAAATAAAAAAAGTAGCTTTAATAATAAACGATGATTTAGACCTTGCAATTAAGCTAAATGCTGATGGTATTCATCTAGGACAAAGTGATATAAACAAAAATCTAAAAATACCAAAAAATATGTTTTTAGGAATAAGTGCAAGTAATTATGAAGAAGCGTTAAAAGGCTTACAATTAGGAGCAAATTATCTAGGCATTGGAGCAATTTATGAGAGCAATACTAAAAAAGATGCAAAAATGCTAAGCAAAAATGACCTAATAAAAATAGTGCAAGAAATAAACATTCCTAAAGTGGCAATAGGAGGATTAAATTATCAAAATATAGACAATTTAAAAGAATTTAAAATAAAAAATATAGCTTGTATAAGTGCGATTTATGAAAATCAAAATTATAAAGCAAATTGCGAAAAATTATGGAAAAAGATTTCTCTTTTATAATTGACCTTGATGGCGTAATCATTGATAGCGTTGGCTTTTGGCAAGAATTAGCTAATGGATATAATTTAGATGATTTAAGTTTTTATGATGGGCTTAAAAAAATTGATGAATTAAACAAAACTAAATTAAGTAAAAAAATCATTAAAACTTGCATTGATTTTTATAGCAAAGAAGCTAATTTATGTATAGGTGTAAATGAGTTTTTAGCCAAATTTAAAGCTTATAAAAAGTGTATTTATACAGCTAGTCCATTTGCAAAACTTGTTTTAAAAAGATTTGATATTTTAGATGAATTTGTTTTCATTCAAGATGAAAGAAAATATTTAAAAACTACTCAAATAGCTTTAAAAACTTGTATGAATAAGCTAAATACTAATAAATTTATTTTAATTGATGATAGCTCTAAAATAATTGATTTAGCTAATAAAAACGACATTTTTAGCATTGGAATCAATTGCGAAAATGCAAAAATAAACATTAAAAACATAGGAGAATTAAATGAAAAAGATATTAAGTATAGCTGGAAGTGACCCATCTGGTGGGGCTGGGTTGCAAGCTGATATAAAGACAATTCAAGCTCATAAAATGTATGCAATGAGTGTAATTACAGCCTTAACTGCTCAAAATACTAGCGGGGTTTTTGGCGTTTTAAGGGTTGATGCAGATTTTATAAAAGCTCAAATAAAAGCTTGTTTTGATGAATGCGAAATAGATTACATAAAAATCGGAATGCTTTATGATGAAGAAATTATAAATTGTGTTAAAAATACTCTAAATGGATATAGTAAAATCGTACTAGATCCAGTAATGGTGGCTACAAGTGGTGCAAGATTACTTGATGAAAGGGCAATTAATGCTATAAAAGGTTTTGCAAAAAATGTTTATTTGATTACTCCAAATTTATATGAAGCTGAAGTTTTGTTAGGCGAAAAAATCACAAATGAAAAAGATGCAATAAATGCAGCAAAAAGTTTAGAAAAAACTCTAAAATGCAAGGTTTTATTAAAAGGCGGGCATTTAAAAGCAAGTGATTTTTTAAGCGAAAATGGTGAAATTACGATTTTTAAAGGCGAAAAAATAAAAAATATTGTAACTCACGGCACGGGTTGCACTCTAAGCTCTGCAATTGCTTGTAATTTAGCTTTAAACGAAGATATTAAAACAGCTTGTAAAAATGCAAAAGATTATGTAAGTAATGCTTTAAAAAATAGCTTTAATTTTAATTACAAAGTAAAATTATTAAATCATTTTTAGCATTATAGTTTTAAGCTTTAATTTTAAAATATGTTTTTTGAAATTAAAGCTCTTAACTCTTCTGGTCTCATTTTTTCTCCTTTTTGAAAATGTAGTGTGAAAAAATGTGAAGAAAAGTAAAAATATAAAAACTTAACTAAAATTGTTACAAAATTACACAATTA
This sequence comes from Campylobacter sp. RM12640, assembly GCF_020137595.1. Taxonomy (NCBI): domain Bacteria; kingdom Pseudomonadati; phylum Campylobacterota; class Epsilonproteobacteria; order Campylobacterales; family Campylobacteraceae; genus Campylobacter; species Campylobacter sp. RM12640. The sequence continues at coordinate 29,850 of NZ_JACGAU010000016.1, read as the reverse complement.
ATTATATGTAAAATAAGTATAAGGTTTTTATTATTAATTTATAAAAGATAAAAGTAGTAAAAATATAATATTTAAAGCTTTAAAAGAATTTGAAATTCCTTAAAACTTTAAATATATAAAATTATTTAACTTTTTCTACTGCATCAAGTATTGTTTTTTGAGATTTTATATCGTTTATATCAGTTTTAAAATATAATTCAACTCTATTATTTTTGATAGATTCTAAACTATTATTATCAAATCTAGGATTGTTTGCTCCATAGCTTTTGATACTAAGTTTTGATGAATCAACCCCGCTTTTAATAAGTATCTCAAGGACTTCTCTAGCTCTTGCAGTTGCTAAATCAAAACTTGTTAAATAACTATCATCATTATCGCTAAATCCACGAATTTCAAGCTGAACCCCATCTCCTAAGCCTTGCATAATCATTTTAATTCTTTTAAGATATAAAATATCATCACTATTTGCAACTCTAGTTTCGTCTTTGTTAAAAAACAATATTGAAGGAAGTTCCATATAAAATTGGTTTTCTCTTTGATCTAAAATAGCTTTTAGTTTTTCTATACTTTCTTGCTGATTTATATTTTGAGCTTGTAAAGCACGAGATTCTTCGTTATTTGATGGACTATGTTTGCCATCTGTTTTACTCTCTTTTTCTACCACCTGCGTGCTTGGAAAATCAAAAATCTTTACAAATTCTTTAGTTAAAGCCTTTGCTTTATCAGTATTTACCGAAGCAATAGCATAAAGTGCGATAAATAACGCTAGTAATAATGAGAAAAAGTCTGCTAAAGGAACAGCCCATTTCTCGCATGCTGGTATTGGTGGGCACTTTTTTTTCTTAGACATTATTATTCACCAAATTGTGATTTAGGCACTAAACCATGTGGGAAATATAAAAATAGCTTTTGCTCTAAATCTCTTGGATTTGCACCTTCTGCTATACCAACTACCCCAGCCATCATAAGCTCTTTTTCTACTATTAAATCATGTCCGTTACCTTTGATTTTGTTTCCCCAAGGCACAAACACTCCATAACAACAATAAATCCCTGTAACCGTAGCCGTAAATGCACCCGCAATACCCATTGCCATTGCTTGCGGATTATCAAGTAATTGAAGTGCTAGCATAAGACCGCACACCGCTCCAACAAGTCCGAATGTAGGACAAGACTCACCTACACGACAAAAGAATTCCCTACACTCATCATAATAAGTTTCTGAATGAGAAATATCAAGCTCCATACTTTCTTTTATCTCTTCAACATCTTTACCATCAACCATCATCATCATTGCTGATTTTAAGTAGTGATTATCTATTTCAGCTACTTTTGGTTCAAGTGCTAAAAGCCCATCTTTTCTAGCAATAGAAGCAAATTCTATTAACTGATCGGTTCTTGCTTGAAAATTAACCCCACTACCTTTAAAAACTATTTTAAGCTCTTTAAAAGCTCCTTTTATAAAATATTTATTCGTTCCAACCATAGTAGAGAAAAATGCTGTTGGTAAAACGATTAAAACCGATGAAATATGAATAAGGTGTAATGGGTTACCACCTTCTAAAATATCCCCTACGCAAATAGATGTAAGAGCTAAAACCATTCCTAAGACCGTTGTTAAATCCACATTTTTTCCTTTATTTAAATCTTAAAATATTACATTCATTTAGTTAAAATTTCTTCATTATATACTTTTATGCAATTTTTGCCAGCATTTTTAGCAGCATACACTGCTAAATCGGTTTTTTTCATAAAATCATTAGAATTTGTAATAGTAGTAGGTAAAATTGTAGCCACTCCTATACTAATACTACTTTTCCATCTATCATCTAACTTATTTCCTACTTGAATATTTAAACTTCTAGTAACATTTAAAAGTGTTTTTGCTAGCAACATAGCACCATCAATATCTGTATTTGGTAGTAAAACAAAAAACTCATCTCCACCAAGTCTTGCTAAAACATCATCAGTTCTAATAGTTTCTTTGATTGTTTGCGAAAACTCTCTTAATACCTTATCGCCCATTTCGTGTCCATAAGTGTCGTTTACTTCTTTAAAATTATCTAAATCAATCATTAAACCACTTGTAATTAACGAATTTTCTTTCGCTTCATTTAAAATAACTTCTAAAACTTCAAATAAATGTCTTCTATTTGGTAAATTTGTTAATACATCTGTTAAAGCTATACTTCTTAAAGTTTGATTTGTTGCTGCTAATTCTCTTGTTTTCTCTTTCACTTTTAATTCAAGATTTCTTTTAAGCTCTAATAATTCGCTATTTTTCTTAACTACAACATTTAAAAGATTACTAAGAGCTTTTACTAAAGGTGCTGTTTGCTTATTTTCATTTTGAACCACTATCTCATAAGCTTCTTTAGCTTCAAGACCTTGATTAATTAATTCTATTTGTTTTGCCATATTTTGGTCAATCCCTAAAATATGAAAAGCAAGCCAAGAAATCAAAAACTCTAACAAACTCTTAACAGCTTCTTTATTAGTGCCATCTCCAACATCATCATATAATTGCTTAGTTTGTTCTATAAACATTTTATGACTTAATTTATGCTCTTGAAAAAAATCACTAAAAATATTTACATTTTGCATTAGCATTTCTTCTTCTGAAAAATGCTCTTTAGCATAGTTTAAAATACCATTAAAAGCTTCATCTAACTCATTTTTATTTAAATTCTTTTCGCTTAATTTTAAAGCTAGTTCATTGATTAATTGCACTAAATAATAATGCTGCTTATCAACATTATCAATATTTGTTTCATAGTCTTTATTCCAAGCAAATATTATTTCCATAACCTTTCCCTTTATTTTAATTTATCCCAACTTTTCCCAACACTCAAACTCGTTTTTAGTTTAACTTTTAAACCATAAGCATTTTCCATTATATTTTGAGCTATTTTTGAAAATTCTAATACATATTCATCTTTTACTTCAAAAATTAACTCATCGTGAATTTGCAATATCAATTTTGCATTTTCACTCAAATATGGATAAATCTTAATCATAGCTAATTTAATTAAATCTGCTGCCGAACCTTGCAAAATGCTATTTATACATTCTCTATCGTTTGCATTATTTATCTTAATATCATTTGTATATTTGAAAAATCTTTTCCTACCTAAAAGCGTTTTGATATAACCTAAGTCTTTTGTTTGTTTTTTTGTATTTTCAAAATATTCTTTAATCAAACTAAAAGAAGCAAAATATTTTTTAATATAATCACTAGCATCACTATATGGTATTTTTAACTCTTCACTAAGTCTTCTAGCACCCATTCCATAAATTAGACCAAAATTTATGCTTTTTGCATAATTTCTTTTATCTTTATCGCTCGTGCCAAAAATCTCAATAGCAGTTCTTGTATGAATGTCTTCATCAAATAAAAATGCTTTTAATAAATTTTCATCTTGGCTAAAATGAGCCAACATTCTAAGCTCAATTTGAGAATAATCAAGACTAATAAACGAATAACCAGTTTGCGGGATAAAAGCTTCTTTTAGAAAACTTGCATATTTGCTTCTAGCAGGGATATTTTGTAGATTTGGATTATTTGAGCTAAGCCTTCCTGTTGCTGTGCCTGTTTGTAAAAAGTTTGAACGCACTTTGAAATTCTCTTGATTATCTACATTTAACTCAAGCAATGGTAAAACATAGGTGCTAAGGACTTTGCTAGCGGTTCTATATTCTAAAATCAATTCAGCAATAGGATGCTCTATGCTTTGCAAGGCTGCTTCATTGGTTGAGCCTTTATGATTATCAGGTAATTTTAATTTATCATATAAAATCTCTTTAAGTTGCTTTGGAGAATTTAAATTAAAGCTTAAGCCAACCATATTAAATATCTGATTTTCTAATTCTTTTAAATTAAGTTCTAATATATTTTGAAGATTTAATAATTTTTCTTTATTTAGTGTAATTCCATTATTTTCTAAAGAAATTAAAACTTTAATAAACTCACATTCAAAATCAAATTCTTTTTTACGTTCATCATCTAAGTTTTTAAAAGCGTGTTCATAAATTGCTTTGGTTATAAACGCATCTTCACTTGCATATTCACAAGCTAATTTGGTATCAATATCGCTAAAATTTTCGCCCTTTTTAACTACTTCTTCATAAGCTAAACAAGTATAATCAAAATACTCCTTAGCAAGATAATCAAGTGAGTATTTAGAACTTGAATCAAGTAGCCAAGCAGCTATCATACTATCTTTAAATTTCTTTGGATATGAAATACCTAAGTCATTTTTCAGCATTTTTAAATCAAATTTTAGATTATGACCTATTATTACTTTTTCAAATATCTTATTTATAGCTTTTATTGCATCTTCTTTAGCAATATTTTTTGCATTTTTATGTAGTATTGGAACATAATAGCTTTTATCTTGATTGCAAAACGAAAATCCAACTATCTTATCATCATAATTAAGCCCTGTTGTTTCGGTATCAAATCCAACCTCATCGCCTAAATTGTCTATAATCTTAAATAATTCTTCTTTATCATCTAATAAGGTTTTTGTATATTTTAAGCTTACTTGTTTTTCTTCTTTTATCTCGCTTTGTTTATCTATAAATTTTAAGAATTTAAATAATTCAAATTCTCTTAATTCATCTTCAATATTATTAAATATATTAATACTTGGCTTACTAGCCTTGCTTAGAAAATCTCCTAAAGGCAAATCATCAACTAATTTTGCTAATTTTTTAGATAAAACCGCATCATCTTTATGTTCGGCTAATTTTTTTTGAGAACTTTTATTGCCTAATACATTTAGATTTTTATATACATTATCAAGGCTATCGTATTCGTTTAATAATTTTTTAGCAGCAACTGGTCCAATACCAGGAATACCTTTAAAATTATCAGCACTATCGCCTACTAAGGTTAAATAATCAAGCATTTGATAAGGCTTAACTCCAAATTTCTCAATACAAGCTAACTCATTTATAATCTCATAATTCTTACCAATTAACTCGGTATTATTATCATCAAGCAATTGATAAAGGTCTTTATCGGTTGAATAAATGCTAGTAAATAAGCCTTGTTGCTTAGCAAACTTACTAACACTAGCAATAATATCATCAGCTTCATAATTAGGAATTTCTATTGATAAAAATCCTGATTTTTTAATAAGCTCGATACATACTGGAATTTGCTCTTTTAATTCAGGCTCTAATTCTTTTCTATTAGCCTTATAATCAGGCAAAAGCTCTTTTCTAAATGACCCGCCCGAGCTATCTAGTGCAAAAACTACATAATCACATTCAATTTCTTCAACAATTTTTAACATAAAATTTAATAAACCAAATATCATTCCTATTGGTTTTTCATCTTTTGCACTTTTTAAATTCCTCATCGCATAATAAGAGCGAAATAGCACATTTAAAGTATCTACTACTATTATTTTTTTCATATTTTCTACCTTTGATTTTGCCTTTATGTTATCAAAAGAATAATTAATAAAACTAATAAAAACTAATTTTCATTTTTAATTTACTTTAAAGTTTAATTTAATAAATTTCGTGTTTTTTAAAGGAGATTTTATGAAAAAAATTAGCGATTTTATTTCAAAAAATTTAGCTATTTTGGTTTTAGTTTGCACTGCTTTTGCTTTGTTTTATCCAAGTATTTCTAATATTATTAAGACAAGTTATGTTAATTATTTGCTTGGAATTATTATGTTTGGAATGGGGCTTAGCGTTAGAGCTAGTGATTTTAAGGAATTATTTTTAAGACCTAAAGATGTGATTATAGGTATTTTTGCACAATTTATAATAATGCCTTTTATAGCTTTTGTTTTGATTTTTGTTTTCAAACTTGATAGTGCTTTAGCAATAGGTGTTGCTTTAGTTGGTGCTTGTCCTGGTGGCACTAGCTCAAATGTGATTAGCTACCTAGCAAAAGCTGATGTTGCTTTATCAGTTAGTATTACAAGCTGCACTACGATTTTAGCTCCGATAATTACTCCATTTATTACTTATTTGTTAGTTGGAAAAAGCATTGATATTAACGCTATTTCAATGTTTGTTAGCATTATTCAAGTAATAATTATTCCTATTTTATTAGGTGTTTTAGCTCATAAATTTTTACCTAAAATTACTGAAAAATTACAAGATATTTTGCCACTTATTTCAACCTTTGGAATTGTAGCTATAGTAATGAGCGTAGTTGGTGCGAACGCAACAAAAATCTTAGATAATTTAGGCATTATTTTAGTAGTTGTAATGCTTCATAATGTCTTAGGCTATCTTTTAGGCTTTTTTGCGGGAAAAATCTTTAAATTAGAATTAGCAAAACAAAAAACTCTAGCAATAGAAGTAGGAATGCAAAACTCAGGCTTAGCTGCTTCACTAGCAACTACTCATTTTGCTGCTTATCCTTTAGCTGCTGTTGTGGCTGCTTTATTTAGCGTGTGGCACAATATTTCAGGTGGGATTTTAGCAACAATTTTTAGAAGATTTTAATATTTGAAATTCCTATTTTAATTTTAAAATAGGAATTATTTTAAATTAACTTGTAAAACTAAACTAGCTTCTTTTAAATAATCAACAACTTTTTTTAATCGTTTTAAATTCTTCTTCGCTTTTTGGCTTTTCGCCTGTTTTTTCACATTCAGCTAAGTATTTTTCATAGCTTTGAGTTTTTGTTTTAAAAAATGCTTTAAGCTTTTTAAACATTGCTTGTCCTTAATCTTGTATAAGCAAACTTGCTTCTTAATTAACCTCAAGCACAATTAGAATTTAAACGCTCTTTCTCACGCTTTAAAAATTCTTCTTTGCTTAAAGGCTCTTCATTTGGGTATTTTTCCTTATGCTCTTTTAAATAAGCTTCATAATCAGGAATACCACAAGCTGCTTTGAGTTTATCAAAAAATCCCATAGCTTTCTCCTTAAGTTAAAATAAAATCTAAAGATAACATAAAATATTTGCTAATCAATCTCTTTTATGCTCTAATCTAAATTCTCTTGGATTTTGTGGATTTTTACCTTGCCATAATCCTAATTTATTGGCTCTTGCGTATTTTTCATCATCTAAATATTTTTTCGTATAGTTTTGATACGACCACGCACAACCATTTCTTACCATTGCTTTATTTATATCTTCGCCATTAGCATAGACAATACCTACAACCCGTCCATATTTATCTTTGTCTTTAATCTCTAACTTAATATCTTTATTTTTAAGAAAATCACTTAGCATATTTTTACAAAATTGCCCGTATTCTTGAGCGCTTTCAGGTGCGTCTATACCATAAAATCTCACTTTGATTTTTTCTCCTTTGCTAAGCAAAACTATAGTATCTCCATCACTTACTTTTTCTAGTGAATACTCTTTAGTAAAAGAAGTAAAATAAGAAAAATTTGCAACTACTAAAAAAACAATTAAAGCAATTATTTGATATTTAAATGGTAATTTTTTAATTAATTGCATTTGTGCTTTTGTTGGTTTTTTCATATTAATCCTTAAAATTATTTTTTATATAATATTATTTTTAAAAGGATTTTACAATGGTTTTTATAAAAGGTTTTATATTAATATTATCATTAATTGTTGCTATCGGAGCTCAAAATATGTTTATAATAAAACAAGCAATATTAAAAAATCATATAATTTTAATATGCAGTATTTGTTTTATTTGCGATGCTATTTTACTTGCTTGTGGAGTATTTGGAGTTGGTAAAGTATTATTAAAAAATGAAACAATGAGTTTAATAGTTACAATTTTAGGTATATTATTTTTAATCACTTATGCGATGATTTCACTAAAATCAGCCTTTATGAACACTAATTGTGATTTTCAAAATGATAATGAAAAATTAAGTGTAAAAAAAGCAATAATTTTAACCTTAGCAATTACTTTACTAAACCCACATGTTTATTTAGATACCATATTTTTAGTTGGAGCAAACGCTATAAATATTCAACAAAATGAAAGGATATTATTTTTCTTAGGTGGTGTATGTGCTTCTTTTTTGTGGTTTTTTTCTTTAGGATTAGGAGTTAGTAAAATTAGTAAAATACTTTTAAATAAAAAAATATATTTTTTTATAGAAATATTAACTAGCTTAATAATGATTTATATAGCTTATGATTTATTAAAAATTTTAATCAATTAGCCGTAAAATAGCTTTTTCGTTATTATTTTACGCTTTTTAATTTTAACTTCTTGATGATTTTAAATTCTAGTATTTAAAAAATTAGTCTAATCATAATTTTAATTTTTATTTATACATTAAGCTTTGTTATAAAAATAACAGAGCTTAATGTTTTTATAACTTTAAGATAAAAATATTAAATCAGTTTTGTGTTTTGTTTTTATTCTTAGCTTTTTGCACAAAATATAATGCTATTAACGCTATTACAAATCCTAAGATAAAAGTTAAACCATAAGAAGCATATAGTTCTAATGCCAAACGCTATTGCGATATATATTTATCAAATTCCCCTACACTTTTTACTAAGTTAATTGTTGCTTCAATATTTTTCAACGAGTTATAAGGGTTATTAGGATTCTTTAAATACAACATAAAAGCAAATACCTTAGTGCTAAATAAACTAGCAGCTATTAAACCTACAATATAACACCAATACCGATATTTTTCTTTTTTTTCATTTTTTTCCTTTAATTTTATTTTCTTTATTTTTAAATTTAAAATGGATTAAAGGCAAAATATAGGCAAAATAACTTTGCAATATTTAATCTTACAAATTATTTAGCTTTTAATAATTCTGTTCTTTGCTATTATCTTTTGCACTAATTTTGCCGTTATTTGGTATTGAAAACCAATTATTACTTAGCCTATAGCTTGTAAAATTTTTTGATAATTACTTTGTTGAATTGCTTTATATACAAAATAAATATCTATTAAAACATAAATATATAAAGCCCATAAAATAAATATCCCTATAAAAAGAAATACACTAATTAAGCCTATTAAAAATATTCCTAATTTTAAAAAACCTAAAGACCTATTACCTTGATAAAACCTATCAATACCTAATATCCCGAAGAAAAACCCTAAATTCATTGCCAATATAGGGTGTTTGTAATTAATACAAGAAAGATTTTTGAATTTCTCTTCACTTAAGCTGTCAAGTTTATTGCTTAGCATAAACTTTTGCTCGCTTGATATTTTATTATCAAGCAACATTAAATAAGAACTTTTGTCCATAATGACTCCTTTGATTAAATAAAAGAGCTATTGTAATACCCCCCCCCGCTAACAAGAAGTTAATGGATTAAAATTATTTAATAATTATTCAAGATTTTTAAAAATAAAATTATAAAAAAAAGATAAAAAATATTTGCTAATAAAGATAATTTGTATTAGCTAACTAGCTACTTATCTTTATCAGCATTTTGTTTTACGCTTGCTTGTTTGTTCTATGAAAAACTCCTTTTTAGTTAAAGGAGTTTTATCAGGGTGCATTTTCTTAAAATGCTCTAAATATTTTTCATAATCAGGTGCTCCAAGCATTGCGTAAAAAAACTCACGAAGCTGCTTTTTCATAAACCACTTCTTTAAGTGGAATGCTAAACCTATTAGAATAACTTTCTTTCCAAATTAGAACGAATTTAATTCCAACTATTATGGTAACTAATAAGAAGAAAATCGTTAAAATAGCATTTACTACATTAGAATGTGCCACTTGTTTAGCTTTATTAAATTCTTTTAAAGTCGCTTCACTATTATCTCCTGCATTAATTTTTACTAATAATTCATCAGCTTTAGCAAAATTAATTTGAGCTGTTGCTACGTGAGAAATTGAGTTTGCGATTTTGCTTTCACTTTGTGGTAATACCTTTGCAATACCTGCTGTAAATGTAGTTGAGATTACAAAAAGCGCAGGTAAAACAATAGCTAAGATATACTTTCTTTTTCCCATTTTAATAAATACAGAGCCACATAAAAACATAGCAACTACTGCTAAAAGTTGATTTGATACGCCAAAAAGCGACCAAAGTGAATAAATTCCGCCAAGTGGGTCAATCGCACCACCATATAAGAACCAGCCCCATCCAGCAACACAAATTAAAGTAGCGAATATATTTGCTCCTAAATTACTTGTGTTTGCAAGTGGCTTATAAACATTTCCTAACATATCTTGAACCATAAACCTACAAGTTCTAGTTCCCGCATCAACTGCTGTTAAGATAAATAATGCTTCAAATAAAATAGCGAAGTGATACCAAAATGCCATCATTTCCTTTCCACCGATTAGCTCATGAATAATTAATGATAAGCCTATTGCAAATGTAGGTGCTCCACCTGTTCTACTTAATATAGTGCTCTCACCTATATCATTAGCAAGTGTTTGAATATCAGCAGGAGTTACGCTAAATCCCCAAGCACTAATAGCTGCACTCGCACTCTCAAGTGTCGTGCCTATAATTGCTGGTGCTGAATTTATTGCAAAATATACTCCAGGTTGAAGTATACAAGCAGCAATTAAAGCCATAATAGCAACCGCACTCTCCATTAGCATTGAACCATAGCCTACCATTTTTGCTTGTGTTTCATTTTCTAGCATTTTTGGACTTGTTCCACTAGAAATTAATGCGTGAAAGCCTGAAATCGCCCCACAAGCAATATTTATGAATAAAAATGGAAATAATCCACCTGCAAACACAGGGCCTGTGCCATCTATAAAATGTGTAACTTTTGCCATTTTAATTTCAGGAGAAACTAAAACAACACAAATAGCCATTATCAAAATTACACCGATTTTTAAAAATGTTGAAAGATAATCTCTTGGCGCAAGTAAAAACCAAACCGGTAAAATCGCAGCTATCATTCCATAGCCCATCATTATAAAGCTAAGTTCAAGAACACTAAAATCAAAATGTCTTGCTAAATCAGGGTCGTTTGCTACAACTTTTCCTAAATATAAAGCTATCATAAGTAAAACAAAGCCAATTATACTAGCTTCTCCGACTGCACCTGGGCGAATAAATCTCATATAAATTCCCATAAAAATAGCAATAGGAATTGTTGAAGCTATTGTAAATGTCCCCCAAGGAGAATGTGCTAAAGCTTTTACAACAACCATAGCTAAAATAGCAATGATAATTAGCATAATAAGAAAAATTCCTATCATAGAAACAACACCAACGAAATTCCCCATCTCGTCTTTAATCATTTCGCCAAGACTTTTTCCACCGCGTCTGCTTGATACAAAAAGCACAACAAAATCATGCACGCTACCAACTAAAACGCCACCAATTAATATCCATAATACACTAGGTAAATATCCCATTTGAGCTGCTAGGATTGGTCCAACAAGTGGTCCTGCACCTGCAATTGCAGCAAAGTGATGGCCAAATAAAACATATTTGTTTGTAGGAACAAAGTCTTTTCCATCATTAAGTGCTACAGCAGGAGTAATCTTAGTAGCATCAACGCCGCAAAGCTTAGTTTCTATAAACAAAGCATAAAATCTATAGCCGATTGTATAAATACAAACAGCAGCTACAACTATCCAAGCAGCATTTATTGTTTCGCCATTATTTAAAGCAATAACGCCCATACAAAATGCTCCAAGAATAGCAACAACTATCCATAAAAGCTTATTCATAGCTTCTCCTTAAAAATAAATTAATTTTTTAATCTAATTAAAAATGTGAGTAAGTATTATAATCTAAAATTATAATACTTATAAGAATTTTATATTAAAAGATAAAAATATAAAAAAATTACGAGTTAAATTATTAATATTTATTATAAATGTTTCCATAATACTCAATATTCTCTGCATTGCCTAAAGCATTTACTTTATCTGCTATTTTTTGAGCGTTAATTTCTAAATCAAATTCACTAGCTTCACTAAAAGCCATATTAACATCTATAACACTATCTAATCGCTTAATGGCATTAAAAGTTGCTAAAGTATTGTCAAAATCACTAGCTTCAATTAAAACGATAAATTTTTTATCAATTACTTGCTCTATGTTGGCATCTTTTATATTTTTTATTTCGTTTTCAAATTCTTCATTTGCAATAACTACTAAAGATGAAATCATTAAAAATCCTTTTTGTATAAAATTTTTGAATAAGCATTGAGCTTTAATGTATTTTTATCAAATAATATTGAATTAAGATATAAATTACCTATATTTATTTTATCCTTACCTATACAAATATTATTTTCTAAATCGCAAGAATAAGCAAAATTTAAATTATCACTTAAAGCGCAATTATAAACTAAATTATCACTTTCTATATTAGTAATTTCATTTAATTTGTCATCATTAATTATAACTTTTCTATCAGTTGAGCAAGAAATAATATTATCTTTTTTATAATCTACATTATAAATATTATCTTTATGAACTTCCTTGCTTATAAAATCATTAGAATTTAAATCATAAACAACTATTTTTCCACTTTCAAATCCTAAAGCAATTTTTGCCTTTTCTTTATTAATACTTGCAGCATTTATGCTTGCATTTGAAAAATGAACTTTTTTTATTAAGTTAAATGATAAATCTCTTATGATTAGTTCGCTTCCTAAAGAAGTAAGAATTATTTTATCTTTATATAAAAATGCCTTATTAATATCGCTTGAGATTTTAAATTTCAATAATTTATTATCTTTATAAATGTTTAAAGTCTTTAATCCATCTTTTGAGCTAATTGCTAAAATGTTACTATCGTAATCATCAATAAAAATAATATTATCATCAAGGCTTAAAACCTTATCATTATTTTTATAAATATCATTGCCACACGCCACAAATTCATTATTAATATAGTTTATATAACAATCATATTCTAAATATTCTAATTCATTTAGGTTTAGCTCACTTGCTAAACCTAAACTAGCTATAAATAATAGCAATTTTTTCACTTTAATCCTTCATTTATTACATCAAGTAAATTTGAACGATGTTTGCCTAATTCATCATTTCTAAAATCAGGCTTAAATGTGTTTTTGATTCCACTATCAATATTTGCTTGTGGTGCGTGGCATTGAACGCAGTTATACCTTGCTTGAGATATAGAATCAAGTTTTTTCTCATTTCTTAAATCATAATAATGGCTTGCTGGCATAGGAGTTGCTTCTTCAATACTAAGCTTTACACGCTCATTGTCAGCACCTAAATCATGACAGCTAAGACACATATTATTATCTTGAGTAATTGGTAAAAAATCTTCTACATTGTGTGGAATTTGTGGTGGAGCATTTAAATAAGCTCTTTCAAAACGCTCTGCTTCTCCAGCTTCTTTTTCAGAGTATGTAAAATTCTTGATTTCTAATTTTGTTTCATCGTTTAGTGAATGTTTTCTTAAACCAATTTCAGTATCACTCACACTAGCAGCAATCAACAAACTACTAGCAGCTAAACTTAAAAATATTTTTTTCATTTTTTTCCTTTCAAAAAATTAATTAAATTAAAATTAAGTGCATCATCATCGCATACTTCAATACATCTAGCACACTTAATGCACTCACTATTGCTAACATTACCACTATATTTTGTAATAAGTGATAATACTTGAGCTTCTGGACAAATCATTTTGCATTTCATACATTTAGTGCATTTATTTAAATCATAACTTACTTTTAACATAGCAAATTTTGAAATTAAACTATAAAAAGCACCTAATGGACAAAGATGCGAACAAACTAAATTCCTTTGCACAAATAAATCAAGTAAAAATATAATAATTGCAACAAATATAGCCGAAGTTTGAATAAAAATTATTCCCCTAGTAATTATTCCTATATGAGAATACTTTTCAAATACTGGCTCATTTGCTATCAAACACAAAATCAAAATACTAAATAATATAAAATATCTAGTGTTTTGTTTAAAATTAGTCAGCTTAGAGCTTTTAAAACTTGTGTTTTGCTTGATAAAATCTGCTAAATTTGTAATCAAATTAACAGGACAAACAAAAGAACAAAATGCACGACCCAAAAATAAAGCATAAATAATAAAAACTAAAAATGCAGATATAAATAATCCCACATTAAGAGTAAAAGTTGCTAAAAATATTTGCAAATACGCAAAAGGATCGCTTAAGCTAATACTATTAAATAATAGCGAAGAGCTAAGATTTCCTTTTAAAATAAAATCAGCACTAGGTAATATAAATAAAGCTAAAAGTCCTAATTGGATAAATCTTCTTAAAATCAAATATTTATTTTTTAATATCTTCATTAAAATTCTCCATCATTTAGGTAATTTATAGCTTTTTTCTCATCGTGTTTTTTACTAGTATCTATGTGTTTTAATCTTTCATCATCACCACTAACCCAGCCTTTAACATAATTATCATTTCTCTCACCCAATATAAAACTAGTAGGCAAAATAACAATAGCTGGCTTTTTAGTAATACAAACTTTTTCACATAAACCACAACCCACACAATAATCATAATCAACCTTAGGCACTAACATTGCATGTTTTTTAGTTCGCTCATTTCTTTTATATTCAAGCTTTAAAGCTTTATCTATAAAAGGACACGCCCTATAGCAAGCATCACATTGAATTCCAAAATGAGCTACACAAGAGCTTTCATCTACTATTGCACGACCAATATTTACTAAAGAAATTTTATTAATACTTTTATCTAGCGCATCTGTCGGACAAGCCTTAATACAAGGCAAATCATCGCATAAATAGCAAGGAATTTCATTTGCACTAAATTTAGGAGTTCCTAAACTAGCAAATTCCCCTATCTTAGCTAAACTTAAAGTATTATAAGGGCAAGCTTTTACACATTTAGCACAACGAATGCAATTAGCCAAAAAATGTTTTTCACTAACAACTCCTGGTGGGCGTAGAAAAAAACTCTTTTTAAGTTCAATTTTGCTTTCACTTTTTGGTGTATCGTTTAGTTTGAATATGCTAAAAGTTCCAACACCAACTGCTAAAATCTTTATAGTATTTGTAAAAAATTGCCTTCTCATAAATATTACGCCTTAGTTATTTTTACTGCACACTTTTTAAAATCAGTTTGTTTTGAAATTGGACAAGTTGCATCTAATGTAACTTTATTAATATAAACATTCTCA
Organism: Campylobacter sp. RM12640; assembly: GCF_020137595.1. Classification (NCBI taxonomy): domain Bacteria; kingdom Pseudomonadati; phylum Campylobacterota; class Epsilonproteobacteria; order Campylobacterales; family Campylobacteraceae; genus Campylobacter; species Campylobacter sp. RM12640. The sequence goes on along the minus strand of NZ_JACGAU010000016.1, from coordinate 14,817 downwards.
TCAAACCAAGGAACATAAACAAGACCTCTTGGTGGTTTGTTTCTTCCACGCATATCAATACGAGCTTTAACTTTTCCACGGCGAGATTCTATCCATACTAATTCTCTTTGCTCAACTCCTAAAGCTTTAGCATCTTCTGGATGAATATAGCACATAGCTTCAGGAACTGCACGGAATAATTCAGGAACTCTCATTGTCATTGTTCCACTATGCCAATGCTCTAAAACCCTACCAGTGCATAACCAGAATGGATATTCTTCAGATGGTCTTTCAGGTGCTTTCATAAATGGTCTAAAGAAAATCTTAGCTTTATTTGTAATTGCTGTTGCTTCTTCGCTTGTTGGTTTTACTAAATCACCACTTTTAATTGATTTATCAAAATCCCCATAGAATGCAAAATCACCTTCAGGATTTGCTTTTTTAGCATATACATCGTATTTTGTATTAAATCTCCATTGAGTTTCTTTACCATCAACAACAGGCCATCTTAAGCCCCTTACCTTATGATAAGTTTCAAAACTAGCTAAATCGTGTCCGTGACCAGCTCCGAATTTTCTATATTCTTCCCATAAATATTTTTGAATAAAGAAATTATAGCCTTTAAATACATTGCCATCACTACCTTTTACATTTCTACTATCGCCTTTAACTTCGCTATTTAACCAATCTTTTAAGCTTTCACTATCATCTAATGAAATTTCTTTACATTCTTTATTAGCAAATAAAACATCATATAAAGTATCATCTTCTTTATATCCCATTTCTTTAGCTTTTTCTAATACGCTTGGTAATGTTGTCTTTTCATCAATTTTTACTTCATTCCAAACTTCGCTTAATTTAAAGCGTTTGCTAAGCTCTAATAATTGCCATAAATCACTCATAGCTTCGCCAACTGGCAATACTTGTTGTCTCCAATGTTGAGTTCTTCTTTCTGCGTTTCCGTAAGCTCCCCATTTTTCATAAATCATAGCTGTAGGTAAAATTAAATCCGCAACTTTTGCACTAATTCCAGGATAGCAATCACTTACTACTATAAAATTATCTTTTTCTCTAGCAGCTTTTATCCAGTGATTTGCATTTGCAGTATTTTGCCAAGGATTATTTACCATAACCCATGCGAATTTTTGTTTTCCATCTTCAAGATTTCTCATCATTTGCATAAAGTGATTTCCTTGAACACCATTAATTGTTCCTTCAGGAACTTTCCAAAGTTCTTCACTTTTAGCTCTATGTTTAGGATTTGCTACAACCCAATCAGCAGGTAAGCGGTGTGCGAAAGTTCCAACTTCTCTTGCTGTTCCACAAGCACTTGGCTGACCTGTTAAAGAAAATGCTCCATCACCTGGTTTTGCTTGTTTTCCTACTAATAAATGCACAGTGTATGCAAGTTCATTTACCCAACTACCACGAGTATGTTGGTTAAAGCCCATAGTCCAAAAGCTTACTACCTTTCTACTTTTTTCAATATATAAATCAGCTAATGCTTTTAATTTTTTCTTAAATTCTTCTATATCTTCATCAGGATTTCCTTTAGCTACGCTTGCAACATAATCTAATGTATAAGGTTCAAGTGCTTTTTTGAAATCTTCAAATTGAATTTGCCAGTTAAGTGCTGCTTGAGCTTGATGTTTCATTTCAAATTTTTCGCCATCTTTTACACCTAAATGACTTAATGCTATTGCTTCATCTTTATCTAAAGTGATTGCATTTTCTTTAGCTACGGTATCTTTTTCAGCTTCGCTAAAGCTTGGATGATTTGGATTATTTCTCATTCCATATCCAATATCAGCAAATCCTGTTGTAAATACACAATGATTTTTTACAAATTCCCAATCAATTGCTTTTGGATTGTTATATACAATTTCTCTAGCAATATAATTCCATATTGCAATATCAGAACTTGGAGTAAATATAAGTTCCATATCAGCAATGTCGCTAGTTCTTGTTGTATAGGTTGAAAGATTTACAATTTTTACTTTTTCAGGGTCTCTTAATTTTCTATCACTTACACGGCTCCATAAAATTGGGTGCATTTCAGCCATATTTGAACCCCAACAAATAATAGTATCAGTAAGTTCAATATCATCATAGCAACCTGCAGGCTCATCAATGCCAAATGTTTGCATAAAACCAATAACAGCACTTGCCATACAATGTCTAGCATTTGGGTCTATATTATTGCTTCTAAAACCAGCTTTAAATAATTTTGAAGCAGCATATCCTTCTTGAATAGTATGCTGACCACTTGCAAACATTCCTATACCATTTACACCTTGTTCTTTTAAAGCTTTTTTCATATGTTTTTCCATCTCATCAAAAGCTCTTTTCCAAGATACTGGAGCAAATTTTCCGTTCTTATCAAATTCACCCTTAGCATTTACTCTTAATAAAGGCGTTACAAGTCTATCTTCTCCATACATAATTTTTGCATTAAAATATCCTTTAATACAATTTAAACCACGATTTACAGGTGCTTCAGGGTCGCCCTTAGTAGCTACAATTTTGCCATTTTTAGTAGCAACCATAATACCACAGCCAGTTCCACAAAATCTACAAACTGCTTTATCCCAAGTCCATTCACTTGTTTCGTCTTTTGCTAAAGCAATAGTAGGATTTATGCAAGCTGCTGCACTTGCAACTGCTGTGCTCTTTAAAAAATCTCGTCTTTGCATTTATTCTCCTTATAATAATAATGTAAAAATAGATTAGATTATTTGCTTTAAAATCTTATTGATTAAGATTAATATTTTTTTTAAAGTAAAGCACATAAATATTATCAACATTAAATTAACTTAAAATTCTTAATTCAATAAAAATTGAAAAAACATTCATAAAATAATATAAAATATTTAAAAATTAAATTAAATTTAAAAAAATATATTAATTGCCATCAATTATTTTTAAGCTTTTTTATATTAAAGTAGTGTTTCAAATTTTCACAAGGTGTATAAATGAAAAAACCAACAAACAAACTTTTATTAGCCCTTTGCATAGTAATTGGGATTTTTATTGGTGGTGGAATTTATACTTTTATAATAGCAGATGGCTTTTTAATGATGACTTCTAAACCTGAAGCCTGTAGTAAATGTCATATTATGACAGATGTTTATGATAGCTGGGCAAAAGGTGAGCATTCAAGCAATGCAGGTTGCGTAGATTGTCATTTACCTCAAGGTGATGTGGTAGCTTATTGGACTAAAAAAGCTTATCACGGATTAAAACACGGCTATTATTTTACAGTAGGAGGAAATCCACCTAATTTAGAACCTACCGAAATGACACACGAAGATGTTAATCGCAATTGTGCGACTTGTCATAAAGACTACGCACATAATGCAATCAATGCAACGACAAAATTAAATAGCGAGCCACTTGATTGCCTTAGCTGTCATAGAACAATAGGTCATTTACATAATTAAAAGGAGAAAATATGTCAAAATCAGTTTATGTTGCGGCTATTGTGGTAGCTGCTTTAGGTGGTGCAGGCTTATTTGCACTTAATACAAACATTGCAGAACATAAAGGTGAAAGTAAAACTCAACCATTAAAAACTTTTGAAATTAGTGATGAAGAACCAGATTTTGCAAAATGGGGTAGAAATTTCCCAGCTCAATTAGATGGTTATTTACAAATGAAAGATGAGTATATTGAAACACCATTTGGTGGAAGTTTACCTTATAGTAAGATTATTCGCTGGCCGGCTGCGACAACATTTTGGAATGGATACGCTTTTGCGGTTGATTATTCTAAACCAAGAACTCACTATTACTCACAAATTGACCAAATGGAAACAAAAAGAAACAATAAAGAATATCTAAATGCTCACGGATTACCTGCATTTAAAGGTCAGCCTGGTGCTTGCGTAAATTGCCATACTGGTTACTTAACTGCTATTTATAAAAGTGATAAATTAAGCCCAAGTTTTATGCTAGGTAAAACTGAAGTAATGGGTGCAAAGAAAATGGGATTTTTTGACGCATTTGGTGAAAAAGGCGAAGCTATGAAAGAGGCTTGGACAAATATGAATAAAATGCCTTATTTTGATGTTATGAAAAAAGTAGAAGAAAAATACGGAGATGGAATTCACGGCTCTCATATGGGTTCAACCTGTGCGGATTGTCATAACCCAGATGATATGAGCCTTCGTGTAACTCGCCCTGCTTTTGTTAATGCTATGGTTTTAAGAGGCTATGAAGCAGACGCTAAAAGTGGTATCAAAGCTAGTAGAAAAGAAATGAGAAATTATGTTTGTATGCAATGCCATGTTGAGTATTATTTTGAAGGTAAAGATAGCACTTTAACATTCCCATGGACAAAATGGAAAAAAGATGAAGCATTTAAAATAGAGAATTTTGATGAGTACTATGATGAAAAATTTGCAAATGGTGAATTCCCATATGATTACATTCAAAAAGATACAAAAACAAAAATAATTAAAATGCAACACCCAGAAGCTGAAATGTATTCAAGCTCTTTACATTATAGAAGTGGTGTAACTTGTGCAGATTGTCATATGCCATACAAAAGAGATGGAGCAAACAAAGTAACTAATCACAATATACTATCTCCATTAGCTGATATAAATGCAGCTTGTAAAACTTGCCATCCACAAAGCGAACAAGTATTAAAAGATAGAATTAGCTTTATTCAAAATCGCCACGCTTATGAGCTTAGAGGTTGTGAAAATAACTTATTAGCATTAATTGCTGATATAAAAACAGCTCGTGAAGAATTAGCAAAACTTCCTGAATTTGCAAATCTTGAAGATAAAGCAAGAGATGATGCTATTTCAAAAGTTATAGAAAAAGCACAATATGCTCATAGAAAAGCACATATTAGATGGGACGTATCATTTAGTGAAAATAGCTATGGCTTCCACTCACCACAAGAATTTATGAGAATTATAGGTCAATGTAAAGAAGTAGCTAGAGAAGGACAAGCAGAGTTAGCAAATGCGTTAGCTCCTTATGGAATTAAAATTGAATTAACAAAAACAGCAACAATTCCAGCAGCACCTCTAAAACTAGACCATAAACCACCAACAGGTTCTCTACCAACAGAAGCTATGAAAAAAGTTGATGAGGATGTAAAAAATCTAAACTTTAAATAAAAAATTGCGAGATTTTCTCGCAATTTACTCATTAATTAAAGCCCAATTTTAATAGCATAAAAATTAAAACATTATATAATTGAAAATAAGAATTTAGTTTAAATATATTTTAATTAGTGTTAAAGCTAACTAATTTAATTGCTAAAATAATGTAATCTTAAATTATCAAAAAAAGGCTTATATTATGCAAAATGATAAAGAAATAATTCTGATAGTAAAACTTAAAAAAAGCTTATTGTTTTCTATATATAAATCACTATTTTTATTACTTCCTAATGTTTTTGTATGCTTGTATATCATTATAATTTTTGCTTGTATTTTGTATTTTAATGATGGTTATTTGTTGGCATTGTTACTTACTTTTCTTATCTTGCCTCACCATTTTCGTTTTGTGCTTTTTCCACTTATGATAAGAAAAATAATCTGTTATGATGAATATTTTGAAATCATTAGACTTTTTAGTAAAACAAGGATATATTATGATGATTTAAAAGAATATTATTTCGAATATTTAAAAATTAGATTTTCATCACACAAAATTTTACATCTATCTTATAAAAACAAATTCTTTAGCAGCATTATAAACACCGAATTGCTTAATCCAGAAGATTTAGAAAAATTAATAGAATTATTAAACGCAAAGGGTATTAATAAAAAAGTTTCAATCATAAATGATAAAATATTTTATAATGTTTTTAGTATTGTAGATAAAATCTTTAAAATTTAAATCTAAGTTATTAAGAGTTTTAAAGGTATTACAGCTAATAAAAGTAACATAAATATAATCTGTATTAAAAATCAAATTCTCATTTTAAATTCTAAATTTTAAAACTAAACTTATTTGTAAAATCTAAAATATTAGAATTTAAAACATACGCAATTAATAGTATTTTAAATAGCTTTTATTAGTGATTTTTTATATTAAATTATGGAATTTAAATTATGAAATTTCAAATACAAATTCTTATTTTAAATTCCATAATATTTAACATCAAAATAAATGAAATAACAACTAGAATATAAAAACTGCTGTTAAGAAACCTACATAGCTTTTTTATAAGTATAAGCAAAGGCAAACACTAAATAGTCATGAAACTAGATTACAAAATAAGAATACAAAAAATCACATTAAATTTATCCTTGCTCCAGTTCTAAAAGAAATAAAATAAATTTATTGAAATTTCTTATTAAAATTCTTTATGTTTTTAAGTATATTTAAAAATAAATTTAAAGAAGCTTTTGAATATAAAATTTTTTAATTTTATATTCTTTCAATTAAAATAGGCAAATGTAAAATTAAACATTTCCTTATAAATCACTCAAACTACTGCAACACTTCAATATAAATTAAGAATAAGATAATTAAAACTAGCAACATTTTTACTATTGCATGGATTTTTATCAAATAATATTCAATATTATTTTTGCAAAACTCAAACTGCATAAAATATCATTAAAATATGATTTTAAGGCCTTAATAAGATTAATTTAATTTTACCTATTTTGTAAAATTAATAACGATTATATATATTACAAGTATATAATTTTGTGCATTAGTTTTTATACTTTAAAAGCTCTTTAAATTCCATTATAAAACTTTAAGTGATTTTAAAAATTCGCCACATTTTGTATATGATATATATTTACTACTTACATTTTTTAATGTTATTTTTACAAATTTAATTATAATTTTATTTGCTTTGCTAACAAAAATACTTAAAACTCTAATCTTTTATATTTTTAAAATTAGTTTAAAATTTAATAAAATATATATCTTAACTTAAAAACTATAGAATTTAAAATAAAAGTTTATTTTTTAAATCTAATTTTAGCCAAACTACTATTTTATACTCTAAATAAATCTATCTATAAATACCATAAAATCTAAAAAATTGAAATAAGAATTTCAAAACTTAATATAAATTGTAAAGAATAAATAAGATACTAATTATAAATAAGTAAAATTATTGAAATTCTTTTGATAAGTTATTTATATTAGTTATAAAAAATCATTTTAAGCTTAAATTTTATTTTGACTTTCATAATTTAAATTAGTATTTGCAAATTCCAATTTGCTTAAGATATATTTAGCAAAATCTTCACTATCATTTGGACATTTACACACATTATAATCACCTTTATACTGATGTCTATATTCAATATCTAATTCTAAAATAGTTTCAGAACAATCAATACAAAATGATAGTGGATATATTAAAACACTTTTATTGCCTAATTTATCTAATTCATCACTAAGTGCAGGTTCTAACCATTTTACAGGTCCTAATTTTGACTGATAAGCTAATTTAATTTCTTTAAAATCGTTTTGCAATTTATCCTTTAATATAGCAAAATGTTCTTTTATATGCTCTTCGTAAATATCCCCCTTTTCTATAGTTTTTATCGGTAAAGAATGTGCTGATATTATCAAACAATCAATATTTTTATATTTTTGTATCTCATTTAAAATAATATTATTATAAAGCTCATCTTGGTAAAAATAAGGTATTTCTTTTATACTGATTTTTTTATCAAAATTTTTATAAAAATCTTGCAAAGATGATGTAGTAGTGGTTATAGAATGATGTGGATATAAAGGAAATAGTATTATTTCATCATTATCTTTAAAATCATATTTAGCTAAGACTTCTTTAGCAAAAGGCGGAACATAAGTTGATATAAAATCAAAATGAAAATCTTTTTGCAAAGAATTTAATTTATCACAAAGAGATTTTTGGATTTTAGTTAAAGGACTTTTACCACCTATTTTATTATAATTTTCTTTCATAGATTTAATACGAAATTTTCTTATCATAAACGCTACAAGACTTCTTAAAAAATCTGATTTTATTCCCAAAATATTTGGGTCATTAAACATATTTTTTAAAAATACTTCACATTCATCAATTTGATTTACACCACCCATATTGAGTAAAAAAACATATTTCATATACAAACCTAAAATTATCCAAGTAAGATACTTGGATAAATATTATTTGTCTTCATTAAAAGAACCCAATTTGAGAATTTTTTGCATTCTTTTTGCAACCAATTCATCAAGATTTAATGGTTTTAGTTCTTCTATTTTTTCTAAAACATAATTTTGTATATTATTTGCAGTAATCTCTTTGTTTCTATGAGCAATGCCTTCTTCTATAATATCATCTATTAATCCTTGCTCATATAAATCATCAGCACTTATTTTCATAGCCTTTGTTGCAGCTTCACTTTTACTTGGGTCATTCCATAATATAGCAGCACAACCTTCAGGAGATATTACAGAAAACACTGAATTTTTAAGCATAGCTAATTTATCAGCTACACCTAAAGCTAAAGCTCCGCCACTTCCGCCTTCTCCAATTACTATAGAAATAATTATTGTTTTTAAAGCGCTTAATTCATATAAATTTGTAGCAATTGCCTCACTTTGACCACGCTCTTCAGCTCCTACTCCAGGATAAGCACCTGGAGTATCTACTAAAAATACAATAGGTATTTTAAATTTTTCAGCCATTTTAGCAAATCTTAAAACCTTACGATAACCCTCTGGATGTGGCATACCGAAATTTCTATGTAATTTATATTTTGTTCCACGACCTTTTTGTTCGCCTATTAACATTACTTTTTGCTCGCCAATATAACCAGCAAAACAAACTATAGCAGGGTCATCTCTAAATGCCCTATCTCCATGTAATTCATGGGCATTTTTTAAAATTATTCTCACATAATCAAGAGAATATGGTCTATCAGGATGTCTTGCTAGCTGTAGCTTTTGAAAATCACTTAAGTTTTTATAGGTTTTTGTTAATTCTTTTTCTAAATTCTTTTTTAAAATCTTAACTGCTTCTATATCGCCTTTAATATTAGCATTAATAATATCTTCATCTAATTGTTGAATATTTTTCTCAAAATCTAAATAAGCTGCCATCTTAATTAATCCAATTTTCTAAAAATCACTGAAGCATTCGTTCCACCAAAACCAAACGAATTACTCATAGCTGTTTTAATTGTATGCTTTCTAGCCACATTAGGCACATAATCTAAATCACAATCAGGGTCAGGGTTTTTATAATTTATTGTAGGTGGAACTATACTATCTCTCATAGCCATTAGACAAATTACTGCTTCAATAGCACCAGCAGCACCTAAACAATGTCCTGTTTGACCTTTTGTAGAACTTACTAAAGGCATATCATCTTTAAACAATTCTTTCATTGCTGCTGTTTCATTTTTATCATTAGCTGGAGTTGATGTTCCGTGTGCATTAATATAATCAATTTTAATTTTATTAGCAGAGCAATCAAATCCCTTTGCCATACATAAAGCTTTTTTCATAGCTCTTAATGGGCCATCTAAAGCTGGAGAAGTTATATGATTTGCATCTGCACTTTCACCAAACCCTATAACTTCAGCATATATTCTAGCACCTCTTTTTTTAGCATCTTCATAATCTTCTAAAACAAGAGCAGCTGCACCTTCTCCCATAACAAAGCCATCTCTACTAGCATCAAATGGACTACTAGCTGTTTCTGGAGTATCATTTTTAGTAGATAAAGCTTTCATTGAAGCAAATCCACCTATACCTACTGCACAAATAGCTGATTCAGCTCCAATTACTAACATTTTATTTGCTTGATTACAAACTATTGTTTTATAAGCTTCGCCAATTGCATGAGTTCCTGCTGCACAAGCAGTTACACAAGATAAATTTGGACCTTTCAATTTATAATCAATTGAAGCCATTCCCCCTAGCATATTAACTAGAGCTGAAGGTATGAAAAAAGGCGAAATCCTGCTTGCGCCCTTTTGCAAACATACATTAGAATTTTTCTCAATATTAGGTAAGCCACCAATTCCTGCTGCACTTACTACTCCAAATTCATCTAAATCAACTTCACTAATCACGCCATCAACCATTTTAAAATTAGCATCACTTATAGCTTCTTTTGCAGCGTGTAATCCAAGTTGAATAAATCTATCAGCTTTTTTAACATCTTTTGCATTTAATACTGTTAAAGGATCGAAATCCTTAACTTCTGCGGCAATTTTAACACTTAAATCACTGGTATCAAAAAGAGTAATTTCTCCAACACCGCTTTTTCCATCACAAATCGCCTTAAACGAACTTTCTTTATCAAGCCCAAGGGCATTTATCATTCCAATGCCAGTTACTACTACTCTTCTCAATTTAAATCCTTATTGTTTTTTTGCTTCTATGTATTTTACTATATCATTAACTGTTGCGATTTTTTGACCATCTTCATCAGGAATAGAAATATCAAATTTTTCTTCTAAAGCCATAATTAATTCAACTACATCAAGTGAATCTGCACCTAAATCTTCAATAATTTTAGCATCAGGTGTAATACTAGCTTCATCAGCTCCTAATTCTTCTACAATAACTTTTTTAACATCTTCAAAAATAGACATTTTTTTCTCCTAAAATAAAATTAAACTCGTATTCTTACAAAAAAGTGTAAATAAATTACACATACATTCCGCCATTAACTTTTAAAATCTCACCTGTAATATAACTAGAATAATCACTTAATAAAAACGCAACTGCATTTGCAACTTCGCTAGGTTTACCAAATCTAGCAAGTGGAATTGCTTTATAATAAGTTTGTTTAATTTCATCGCTTAATACATCTGTCATATCACTTTCTATAAATCCTGGAGTAATTGCGTTATAACGAACTTCTCTACTAGCTGCTTCTTTAGCAAAAGACTTAGTCATAGCAATAACTCCACCTTTACTAGCAGAATAATTTACTTGACCTGCATTTCCCATCTCACCAACAACTGAACTAATATTTACAACACTACCAAAACGCTTTTTACTCATTACTTTAAATGCTTCTTTACAACCTATAAAAGTTGAATTTAAATTAGCCTTTATAACATCATCAAAATCAGCTTCACTCATTCTTAAAACTAATTTGTCTTTTGTAATTCCTGCATTATTTACTAAATAACTTAATTCTCCATCGCAATCAATTATTGTTTTAATAGCATTTGTAAAATCACTTTCACAACTTGCATCAAAACAAATAATTGCTGCTTTACCACCATTTTTTTCAATTTCTTGTTTTAAATTCTCTGCAAGTTCAGGTTTTGAACGATAATTAATCCATACTTTTAGACCAAATCCCGCTAAAACTCTAGCTATTTCAGCACCAATGCCTTTAGATGCACCTGTAATTAATACATTTGTTCCACTAAATTTCATATTTTCTCCTAGTCTTTAATGATAATATCCGAGTGATTTTTTTCTAAAAAATTATCTTCATAATCTTTTAAATCTTTTTTAAAATCTTTTGATTTTCTCATAACAAAGGCATAATACAATATTAAAGAAAACAAAATTATCCCCGCACATATTTCATAAATCCTAGAATGCCCGTAACTAGGCTCAATCAAACCTAACAAATAAGGACTAATACCCATTCCAACATCTAAAGCTATAAAAAATGTTGAATTTGCTAAGCCCATTTTCTCTTTAGGAGATAATTTTATAGCAAGTGATTGAAGACTTGAAGTAGCGTTTCCATATCCTAAAGCACAAAAAATAGCCGATAAATACATCATTAAAGAATTGTTTGTATAAGCTAAAATTATTAAACTTGCTACATAAAACAAAATAGAAGGAACTATTACATAATCCGCACCTATTTTATCAAATACTTTACCTGAAATTGGTCTTGAAAACACACTAATACAAGCATAAAATACAAAAAATAACGAACCTGCTTCAATTAAATTAAGCTCTTTTGAATAAGAACTTATAAAAGCAATAATTGCTCCATAAACAAAACCCATACAAAATACAACATAAGCAACACCCAAAACCGATTTTTCAATGTAATTAAAAATTGAAAAAGATTTTTTAACATGATTTATCTTATGTTTTCTAAATCTTTTAACTTTTATTACTACACTTGAAATTAATGCTATTAATATACTAATTAAAGAAATTATAAAACATAAATTAAAATTATTTTTACCCACTAAATATACTGCTAAAAATGGTCCAATAGCAGAACTTAATACAACACTAACCGCATAATATCCTATACCAATTCCTCTTTTATTGCTAGGCACTAGTCTAGCTACTGCAGCACCACAAGCACAAGAGCATGCACCATAACACATACCAGCAAGCAATCTTGATAATATTAATTCAAAATTAGTTGATAAAAACAAGTAATATAAATTAGGTATAAAATACAAAACTAAACTAATAATCATAACTTTTTTTATGTTTATATTATCAATAATTGAGCCAAAATAAAGTCTTGATAATAGTGCTCCAATTACAAAAATACCATTAGCAAGACCTGCTATTGCTGTGCTAGATTGTAATATAGTTTTTGCAAAATCTGTAGAAGCAATAGTAGTGATAAAAAACACTAAACAAATAACAAAATTAATAATAAAAACACAAATAAAATTCTTATTCCAAATATTATACTTTTTGGATAATCCCATAAAAACTCCTTATAATTTTTTATTGATTTTATCAAGCATATTAATGAACAATCCAAATTCAGCATAATCTAAATCATCACAAATTTGCTTTTCGTAATTAGAAATTAAAATATTTGCATCAAAAAACAATTCCTTGCCTTTTAAACTAAGTGAAATGATTTTTTCTCTTTTATCATTTGAGCTTGAAATTTCTAAATAATTTGCTTTTTCTAGTTTCTTACAAATCCTAGACGCAATAGCCTTATCCATCTGATAAAACTCGCAAATCTCACTTAAACTAGCACTTTTTGTTGAGCTAAGATAATAAAACACTCTCCAATCAGTCGCATTAATATTAAATGGCTTTAAAATTTCATTTACTTTACTGATGATTTTTCTATTTGCATAGGTAATTTTTTTAAAAAACATGTTATTCCTAATAGTTGATAAAGTCAATTAAATTAGATTTTATAATTAAATTTGTAAATTGTCAATAAATTAGCTTTATTTTGCTAAGCTTAAAATAAAAAAAGGATACAAATGATTATATTTTTTGATTTAGATGGAACTTTAATCGATTCTACCCAGCCAATAATTACTAGTCTTAGAAAAGCCTTAGAAAGTTATAATTTTAATTTAAGTGATGAATATATAAAAACATTAATTGGAATGTCTACTGAAGGAATGTTTGAAACAATAGGAGTGCCAAAAGAGCAAGTTGCTGATATAGTTAAATTATATAGACAAAATTATAAAATATATTATAAAGACGGAACTAGTCTTTTAAATGGGGCAAAAGAAGCAGTAAAACTTGCTAGTAAAAATGCTAAAGTAGGATTAGTAACTACAAAATCTGTTTATTTTGCTAAAGAAATTTTAAAAGATTTTGATATTTTAGATGATTTTAGCGTAGTTGTGGGTGGTGATGAAGTAAAATACTGCAAACCAAATCCAGAACCAATTTATAAAGCACTAAGTCGTTTAAAAGGCTCTGAAATGCTTGCAATTAACGAACTTAAAAAAGAATTTGACTTTAGTAAAATTTATATGATAGGAGATACTTTAAACGATACAGAAGCTGCTAAAGCTGCTGAAGTGAATGCTTATGTAACTTTATTTGAATACACAGATATGAATACTCTCAAGCAAAGTTGCGATAAAATATTTAAAACCCCACTTGAATGCGTTCAAGATATTTTAAAAAAATAAATATTATAAAGTAAAACTAATTTAATAAAAAATTAGTTTTACTTATATCAATAAATTAGAATGGAATTTAAAAAACTAATAAATATATTTATTTTAATTTTAACTATATAAAATATTCATTATTACCACTTAATTAAACCTATTGTTTAATAAGGACTATTATATCTGTATAAAATATAATATTTTGATATTTATAATATATTTTAGTGCAATTAAGTATCCATACATACATTAAAAATACTATAAAAATTACTGCTATAATTAATTAAGATAATAATTACTAATTAAATTAATTTATATTAAAATAAATTATTATACTCCTTGTCTATAAAACACACAATCTATTTAATACTTTTAATTAAAAAACATATAGAAATTATTGTCTTTTAAAAATTGCTTTAAAATTTTTATCACTTAATTGATAAGAATCAAGTAATTCAAGAGATTTTACCATATGCAATGTGCCTTTTTTATATTTTTGAAAATGTTCGGAATTAATATGTTTATTATAAGATTCTTGGTCTTTATAAATTTCTAAAATATTAATTATATTATTATTTTTTACAAGCATCATTGGATAAATAGATATTACACCCTTTTCTTTTTCAATTGAAGCTTCAGCAACTTCTTTTGCAATAACAAGGTATTCATCAAGATACTCTGGATAAACTTCAACAACAGAAATTCTAACCAACATTTTATTATTAATATTATCATCAGCATAAATATTAGAAGATAATCCAAATAGCGATAAAATTAAAGCTAATATTTTTTTCATTTTTCAACCTTTCAATTTTTTAAACCAAACAATATACTATAAATACATAAACTATTCCCCCCCCCCACCACCACCATAAACCACCAATCCATTAAATACTAAAAACACCCATTAACCCCCCCCCCAACCACTCTAAACAACACAAGCAATACTTTAAATTAAAAACTAAAAAGCAATTAAAATCTCATTCTAAAAATAACCTTCACTAACTACTAAAAACAATTAAACACACACACCATAATAAAACATTCTT